>CATEEE010000022.1 GCA_949499045.1 Marinobacterium sp. xm-d-530
CTGGGGTTAAAGGTTAAATCGAGTAGAGCTCGAATGCGTTGTGAGAGTGCTTGAGCGGAAAGGCCCTTCTTGCACACAACGGTTGCACCCGCACTGTAGGCAATACGTTCCATCTCTTGATCAGTATGGGACGATATGACAAAGACAGGGATTCTGTGCTCGCTTAAGCTCTGACGAACGTATCGAGTGACCTCAATACCGTTCATCGCGAACATAACAATGTCGACCACTACAAGGTCTGGCAGCTTAGAAGTATCACTCAATCTCTGAAGAGCTTGCTCACCACTTTTAGCAATGATGATATTGGCCTGTGTATCTAATGCGCCTCTGATAAAGTCTTGAGAAAACTCATCATCGTCCACGATTAAAATGTTGGGCTTGTCGAGTGTTTGTGACATCGTAATATCCTGTGAGTTGTGTCACTCATTCTATCATTCATTGTGCTAATTCAATACAGCCACTGTGCAGGTTCTGGTATAACTAGATATTGATTCAATATAAGGGTGTTATTTAAATGAATAACCAAATCAGCGTTTTTTCAACGCCTGAAATAAACGATCTACCAGAAGATATCCGAGACCTCATCTTAACGGTCCAAGAAAAATCAGGCTTTGTCCCGAATGTATTTTTGGCACTGGCAAGAAGACCGGACGAGTTTCGAGCATTTATTGCCTATCACGATGCTTTGATGGAGCGTGAATCAGGTCTTACCAAAGCAGAACGCGAAATGATTGTGGTTGCAACCAGCAGTCTTAATCAGTGTCAATATTGTGTCGTAGCGCACGGGGCAATTCTCAGAATTCGTGCGAAAAATCCATTAATTGCCGATCAAATAGTCGCTAATTACCGTAAAGCAGATATTAGTGAACGTCAGCGTGCTATGTTGGATTTTGCCGTTAAGGTTGCTCAATCCGCTAATGAGGTTAGCCAGGCTGACTTCCAAACACTGCACGATCATGGGTTCAGTGATGATGACATTTGGGATATCACCTCAATTACAGGGTTGTTTGGTTTCTCTAATCGAATGGCCAATGTGATGAGTCTTCGCCCTAATGATGAATTTTATAGTTTGGGTCGTTAATAAGGGGCTTTATGAATAAACAAATGATGGCGTCGCTGGTTGCAGGTGCTTTGGCGTTGACTTCAACCAGTGCGTGGGCGGAAGGGTGTAAGGTGAAAACTTATGTTTCTGCAAGCGAAGAACTCTCCGAGCACGTGGCTGACCTTTATGGATTCGAACGTAAGCCCTCGTTGGGCTATCTGACCATCACGTGCGTTGATCCTATTACCTTCGGCTCTTATCAATTTGAAGATCCCAAAGTAACAGTCTCTGGTTCAGCGGGTGACGTTGTCTTGGAGATGCGTGAGTTTTATGAAGGGATGCGCATTATGTATACCACTAACTTCCCGTTTACGCATGGTGAGGTAACAGGGTTCAGTGTTGTAACCGATCTCAAAGAGACAGACGCTAAACTCAATCACCAGTTTGAACAGCGCCTGTTTAATCGCTAGAAATTAGCTTAAAGGGGCAATGAATACTGGAATCACACTGTGGCTCATTACTTTGCGTGAAGTTGAGCCCAGCAGCATATGCTGAAGCGTTCTATGGGGCCTAACCCCCATAACAATCCTATCTGCATTAATTTTTCGGCAGTATCAATAATCACCTGACAAGGAGTGCCCTGATCGACGCAAGTGGCTATGTCGCTGGGGTTAATCGAACCCTCCGGAACCTCTTCCTCGAAAAACGCTCTTAGATATTGATGTAGTGTAGAGCGTTTGAAAAAAGGTATTTGTGAAAGAGTGCCTTTGACTGTTTTAGAGCAATATTAGATTGGAATCTTGTCGATTCCATCGGCTACGGTGTCGATCGATTCGTCAATTGGATCACCAACCACGGGGACGACAGATATGATGGCCCCACCCACGCGCATTGGCACAGTCACCACTTTAGTGAGCACACAGCCTTGAAGTGTCAAGGCTGCTAGAGATAAGGTTATGAGTTTGATATTCATGAAGGCACTATACCTTAATTAGTTTGAATCCGAATCGATTGATTTAAGGAAATGTATGGACTCATTGACCCAAGCGGTTTTAGGAGCGACTGTTGCGGCAGCGTGTGTACCTAAAAATCAACGACGTAAAGCGGCTGTGGCGGGTGCTTTATTGGGTACCTTGCCCGATTTAGACGTTTTGATTGATTATGGAGATGCAGTCTCTAACTTCACCTACCACCGTGGTTTCAGCCACTCTCTTTTTGTTTTGATTCCTTTCGGTGTATTGCTTTGGTTTATTATGAATCGCTATTGGAGTAAAGTCCGTCAAGCACCTAGGTCTTGGTTTTATGCGATTGAGCTTGTACTGATAACGCATGTGCTTCTGGATGCGCATACTGTCTACGGCACGCAACTTTTTTGGCCGATAGCTACTCCTCCTTCCATGTGGAGTACTGTATTCATAATTGATCCGCTCTATACCTTGCCTCTATTGATGGCCTGTTTACTTCTACTGATTAGGCCTCACTCAAAGATGACGCATGCTATGGTCTCTCTTAGTCTTGTTGTAAGCACAGCCTATTTAGGTTGGAGTTGGTTTGCTAAAACAGAAACTGAGAAGGCGGTTGTTGCAGCCCTTGGTGATCAAGTGAAGGGCAATCTATTAACGACGCCAACACCGATGAATACTCTGCTGTGGCGAATCCTTGTGTTACAAGAAGATCACTATTTAGAGGGTTACTATGCCGTGCATAGACCTGAACAGGAGATTGAATTTTCTCGTCGCGAGCTCAATATCAAGTTATTAGACCAAGGGACCCATCTCGCTTCGGTGCAGCGTCTATCTTGGTTTACCCAGGGCTTTATGAAAGCCAATGTAATCGAAAATCAGCTCGCTATTTCGGACTTACGGATGGGGTTTAATGAGGTCTTTGTGTTTACTCATGCAGTAGCAGAGAGAGATACTACGTTTAGTTGGCAACCTATTAATAGCAAGCAACTTCCAACAGAGTTTGGCATGGATGCTATAAAAGTTGTCTGGGATCAGTTGTAAACGTTTCGAGCAAATGGTGCCGGCACCAAGAGTCGAACTCGGGACCTACTGATTACAAGTCAGTTGCTCTACCAACTGAGCTATACCGGCACAGTATAGATGGTCGGAGTAGTAGGATTCGAACCTACGACCCTCTGCTCCCAAAGCAGATGCGCTACCAGGCTGCGCTATACTCCGACAAGGAGTGAGAAAAAGTGGTCGGAGTAGTAGGATTCGAACCTACGACCCTCTGCTCCCAAAGCAGATGCGCTACCAGGCTGCGCTATACTCCGACTTTTTCTCGTGTTGAATAAAGTTGGCTCCTCGAGCTGGACTCGAACCAGCGACCAATAGATTAACAGTCTACTGCTCTACCAACTGAGCTATCGAGGAACTGTTTACTCAACTGAGGGCGCATATACTAATTACGGGGCGGTACTTCGTCAAGCGCTCATTTGAACTTTTTCCTACTATTTCTTCAGGTATAATCTGCTGAATAAATAATAAGTTAGCTGATGCCTCAGTGAGCCCGCAAAGAGTACAAAAAATGACCAGAATTCCAGGAAAAGATGCCCCGCTTGAAGAGTCTATCGAGCGTATGAGTCAGGGGCTGAAAAATCTTGGTTTTGATATAGAGGAGGTTAGTTGGCTCAATCCAGTACCTCACGTCTGGTCACTGCATATTCGAGATCGCAACTGCCCACTTCTATTCTCTAATGGTAAAGGGTCCACCCCTGAAGCCAGTCTTGCCAGTGCTCTAGGTGAGTTCTATGAGCGACTCAGTACCAATTACTTTTTTGCAGATTACTTTCTCGGTCAAGAGATTGCGGAAGGTGAGTCTGTCCATTATCCAAATGAGCGATGGTTTCCAGCCTCTGCCGGTCAATGGCCAGAAGGGCTTTTGGACCATAATAGCCGCAATCACTATGACCCTGATGAAGAGCTCAGTGCCGATATGTTGGTCGATCTCAACTCCGGTCGAGCTGATCGGGGTGTCTGCGCTCTGCCATTTGTTAGACAGTCCGACCAAGAGATAGTGTGGTTTCCAGTCAATGTCCTGGGGAACCTCTATGTGTCCAATGGCATGGCGGCTGGGAACAATATTTATGAGGCGCGTGTTCAAGCTCTGTCTGAGATTTTTGAGCGACACATAAAAAACACCATAATCTCAAGTGGTATTTCATTGCCACGTATTCCTGCAAAGGTGATCGCTCAATATCCGCGCATCGAAACATCAATTAAAGCGTTACGTGTACAAGGGTTTGTGGTTGATGTTCGTGATGCTTCACTTGGGGGAAAATACCCACTGGTGAATGTCACTCTGTTCAATCGCAACGATGGTGGCTGTTTTGCTTCATTTGGAGCTCATCCTAAATTTGAGGTAGCACTGGAACGAACGGTCACAGAGTTATTGCAAGGAAGGGCTTTGGACTCTCTGAATGATTTTCCCCACCCCACCTTTGATATTGATGATGCGGCGGAACCTCAAAATTTAGAGACACACTTTATCGATTCAAGCGGTGTTGTCCCCTGGGATATGTTCGCGGAAGAACCTGACTACGCATTTACAGAGTGGAACATAGAAGGCAGTTCAGAAGATGAATTTAACGAGCTCTGTCTAATTATTCATGGCGTAGATTTACAGATCTATATTGCAGACTATCAACACCTAGGGCTCGATTGTTGCAGAATTTTGGTGCCTGGCATGTCTGAGGTCTATCCTGTTGATGAGTTAATCTGGCGAAACAATAATCTGGCAGTCCCTTTGCGTTCACAGCTTTTATTACCTGCTCAGCTTGATCAAGAGATGGCATTAGACCTGTTGGAAGAGTTGGAGCAGGGTGGTTTTGATGATCAACAACGTCTTGCCGAACTCTTAGGTGTCGCTACGGATTCTGATTCAGCATGGGATCGGATTCGTGTTGGTGATATTAAGTTCAAGCTCGCGCTCAAGAGTGGCGAGTTAGAGATGGCTGTAGATCAAGCTGAATGGGTTTTAAGCTTCGGTCACTTGATGGGAGATGACCTAAAATTGCACCGCTGTCTCTCTGACTTGGTCCGTTTAGAGGTAGACTCCAGTCGTACACGCGAACACTATGAGCGCCCATTGGTCGCGCTCTACGGTGAAGAGATATATACAGAGGCCCTCGCTAACCTCGCTGGTGAGCGGCTGTTTGATGCTCTGTCGGAGTTGGATGAGACACTATCAAACGCCAAAGCCCATCAATCGTTACTAGAGGTTTATAAGCGTTTGCACGATGTTAAGTTAGCCACTTATGAAAAACTGTATTAAGACATTAAGGACAGTCAGCACTCTTGCGGTCGCTGTTACTCGATTTAGATGCTACTTTTAGTTTGTGATTGTCCCTAGCTGTCTAGTTCGGTTCCTATGAGTAGCAGCATCATTCAGCACCCTATATGGGTGCTTTTTTTTGCCCACAAAAAAGGCCAGCTTAAGCTGACCTTTTACCGTCTGGGTTCTAACCCTGCATTTATCATTAACCTGCGATCAGTGAACCTACAAAAATGAGGGCGGGTGAAATCGCGATCAAGAGGAATACTAAATCCAGTGCCCATACAGTTGCTGGTGTGTGATCGTTTGAAATAGCAGCCATTTGCGTGCTCCTTCTGTTTGTTTGGTTAACTATAGATTACGCTTTTCTAATGTAGCCGCATTGATATGGGTCAAAAGATCTTTTTGTCTTCAATTTGTCACAAAACGCTGAAATAATTCCGTCATCTAGTTAAGGAGTATTTTATGCGCGTTGGGATTAATGGCTTTGGACGAATGGGGCGTCTCACTGCTCGTGTTTTATTTGAAAACTCTAAAGTTGAAATCGTTCAGATCAATGATCCCGCTGGGGATGCTGCAACCTTGGCACACCTGATGAATTTTGATTCAGTACACGGGCGCTGGAACAAAGAGGCGCTTCCCGTTACTGGAGGCATGCAAGTCGCGGATCATTTTGTTGCGGTTAGTTCTAACAAAACCCTTGAAGAGACAGACTGGAGTGGGTGTGATCTAGTTATAGAGGCATCTGGTAAGTTCAAGTCGAAAGCTGCACTTCAACCCTATCTGGATAAAGGTGTTAAGCGTGTCGTAGTGACTGCACCGGTTAAGCAGGAGGGTGTATTGGATTGTGTGATGGGGGTTAATGATCATCTGTTCGATCCTGAACTGCATCAAATTGTTACCGCGGCCTCCTGCACCACCAACTGTTTGGCACCGGCGGTAAAAGTGATTCATGAGAATCTGGGCATTAAGCATGGTTCTATGACGACCATTCACGACATCACCAATACACAGACCATTATCGATGCTCCACACAAAGATCTGCGCCGTGCTCGCTCTTGTGGCACCAGCTTGATTCCAACCACAACCGGTTCAGCGACAGCGATTACTCATATATTCCCGGATCTTAAAGGTAAATTGAATGGCCATGCGATACGTGTGCCTCTGACCAATGCCTCGATTACAGACTGTGTCTTTGAGGTCAACCGCGCTACCAATGTTGAGGAAGTTAATCAGTTGCTTAAATCTGCTTCAGAGAGCTATTTGGAGGGTGTTCTTGGCTATGAAGAGCGTCCTCTGGTCTCAATAGATTACAAGACGGATCCTCGTTCCAGTATCGTCGATGCGCTCTCTACTATGGTGATTAACGATACCCAGGTGAAACTGTATCTCTGGTATGACAATGAGTGGGGCTACGCAAACCGTACCGCTGAACTCGCTCTGAAAGTCGGCTTAGATCAGTAAGAGGGTCTAGTTGGAGCGGTCTTGAAAAGACCACGATTCCAATCCTAATTCTCTAATCGCCTCATCTTCGATAAGTCTCCAACAGGAGTAGTCCGACCCCAATTGAGTTGCGTAATCTCTTTTTCTAATTGAAGGAGGTTACGTGACTCAAATCGCCATTTTTCCAATACCGGACTGTGTCACTTTCCCCGGTACAGTGTTCCCACTACATGTGTTTGAACCGCGTTATCGACAGATGATCAATCACTGCCTTGAGACAGGTATGCCGGTAGCGATTTGTCACACGCAAAAAGAGATCAGTTCTGCCAAATCGGGTTTGCCTATCAAAGAGGCACTGCAAACGAACCAAGCAACCTATCGGCCCCAGACAGTGTTTAGTGCAGGCCACTGTGAGTTGATTAAAGAGTTAGAGGATGGGCGCCTAGTGGTAGACGTTCATATCGATCAGCGCTACCGATTAGGTCAATCACTTCAGCAGATTCCTTACTCGGTTTATGAGTGTCAGCC
>CATEEE010000023.1 GCA_949499045.1 Marinobacterium sp. xm-d-530
AAGACAAAACACTTCAACTCTCTTCGTCCAGGTCAGACCCTACTTGTTCACATCGAAGATAACCAACTGATTAAACTGCGCATTGAAAAGAGCCTATTAGAGTCTATTGAGTTCTCTTTGACCGAAAATGGATACCAGCAAGATACTATTTTGCTGGAACCTGAGATGCGCCAGCGTTTTGTCACTGGGGAGATCTCGAACTCACTCTACCTTGCTGCTAAAAACGCTGGTCTATCTGAGAACATCACCATGAAACTGGCCGAGGTATTTGGCTGGGACATCGATTTTGCGTTGGATATCCGTAAAGGCGACCAGTTCAGGGTTCTATTTGAAGAGAAGTACCTAGACGGCAAACGAATTGGTGATGGCGAGATTCTAGCAGCAGAGTTCACTAATAATGGTGATACTTTTGCTGCTGTTCGCTATGAAGACTCCAACGGTGATGTGAACTACTTCACACCTGAAGGTCGCAGCATGCGAAAAGCCTTCCTTCGCTCTCCTGTCGACTTTCGCCGAATCAGCTCTGGCTTCACACGTGAACGCTACCATCCTGTACTTGGCGTGAAACGCCCTCACCGAGGAACGGATTACGCCGCGAAAACGGGCACGCCGATTAAGGCCGCAGGGGATGGTAAAGTTATTTGGCGGGGCACTAAAGGTGGATATGGCCGGACAGTCATCATTCAACATGGCGGGAACATTACGACGCTTTATGGCCACATGAGCAAATACAACAGCAAGGTTAAGAAGGGCTCACGCGTTAAGCAGGGTCAGACCATTGGCTACGTTGGCATGAGTGGAACAGCTACGGGCCCGCACCTACATTATGAGTTCCGGGTCGCGGGGGTTCATAAAAACCCACAGACGGTAAAACTCCCTGCCGCACAGCCCATTGCTAAGAAAGAGCGCGCCAACTTTAATAACGTGGCCAGCAACATGATCGCCTCTTTACAGCAGAAAGCTATTGAACAACTGATCGCCAGTGAGCGTCGTGCAGCAGAGTAAGATGTTTATCGGCCTTATGTCCGGTACCAGCCTAGATGGTCTGGACATTGCACTGTGCTACTTCGAACCGGAATATCAACTGCTCCACTCGCGCTGTTTCGAATTTCCAGACGACATTAAACAGCGCACTCTTCCCTTTATGAGCAGCCAGCCACAATCGATTGATGAGCTGATGATTCTAGATAGGGACCTAGCTACTTTCGCTGCAGAAGCCATATTGATCTTTTTACACGATCATCGAATTGATCCGAAAGAGGTCAACGCCATTGGCTACCACGGCCAAACCCTACGACACAGACCAGATGAAGGCTGCAGCCTACAAGTAGGCAACCCTCATATTCTGGCTGAAATGACCGGAATCGATGTGATTGCTGATTTCAGACGACGCGATCTCGCAGCCGGAGGTGAAGGAGCGCCTTTGGTACCCGCCTTTCATCACTTTCTGACCGAAAAAATGCGCCGGCCTTTTGCCCTTTTGAACCTTGGTGGCATTGCTAACCTCTCACTGTTTACAGCAAACGGAGAGATCCAGGGCTTTGATACCGGGCCCGCTAACACTCTGATCGATCAGTGGATTTACCAACATAAAGGGGTTCACTTTGACGCAGAAGGCACATGGGCTGCGACCGGTGCTATTAACCACCCGTTACTTAACACACTATTAGACGAACCCTATTTCCAAAGAGCTGCACCGAAGAGCACCGGCCGGGAAACCTTCAATCTAGAGTGGCTAAATCATAAACTCACAGGCTTTAATCAGCTCGCACCTGAAGATATTCAAGCGACGCTGACCGAGTTGAGCGCAGTGACGATTGCTGATGCGCTAAAGCAGGCCAATCTGACCAACTGCCAACTGATTCTATGTGGCGGTGGAGCTAAGAACGGGTATTTAATTGAACGCCTAAAAGAGCATTTGCCTGACTTCACAACTGTATCGAGCGACCAATTAGGTTGGTCTGCCGATGCTATGGAAGCGGCTGCCTTTGCCTGGCTAGCTTGGGCATTTCAAAACAAAAAAGCTGGGAACATCCCAGCTGTAACAGGCGCCTTCGGTCCGCGTCGCCTTGGCGCACTTTATCCTGCTTAGGGCTGCAGAACGTAGCGTAGCGTCTCCACTACTTGCTCATTTGTCTTCGCCCAAGCGAAGGATTGAGCATCCACCTCTTTAAGAGGGTGAATCAAATCCTCTGCATGCAATGTAATGTAAGGCTTGCCTAGCGCAGCGCAGTAACCCGCATCAAATGCAGCATTCCACTGTTTATACTTATCACCAAAACGAATCACAACAAGATCAGCCTGTTCGATCATCCCCTTGGTTCTAATTAAGTTCACTTTAGATGACTGATGATCACGCCAGAAATTGTCTGACTGCTCACCTAAGTGGTCACCCGCCGCATCACTCGCAGGATGATCAGTCACGGGAGCCAAATAGGTAATGTCCAAACCCAACGCTTCTGTTCCCTGTCGAATCACATCACGCCAATCGGTATGAATTTCACCCGACATATACACTTTATAACTCATAATAGCCCCCTAATAAAAAAGCCAGCCACCTCGTTAGAGGCAGCTGGCCTTGTTCATTCAGTTAAATTGAGAAAGATGAACCACAACCACAGGTCGTCGTTGCATTGGGGTTGTTAATGACAAACTGAGAACCCTGAAGACCCTCTTTGTAATCAACCTCTGCCCCTACTAGGTATTGAAAACTCATCGGATCAACCACCATGGTTACACCAGCGTTTTCAACCACGGTATCATCTTCAGCCACAGACTCGTCAAAGGTAAAGCCGTAAGAGAAACCGGCACAGCCCCCGCCCGTAATGAAGACTCGCAACTTAAGGTTATCGTTTTGCTCCTCTTCAATCAGAGTACGAACCTTGTTTGCAGCAGAGTCAGTAAAGATCATATCGGCATCAGCGGACATGAATACACACCTCAAAATTCATTGGATTGATTGAATTCTCACAAAACCAAGTAAAACAGTCAAGAATTATGGCATCAACGCAACATTAGTTAGACCAGCATTCTCTTTTAAACCAAACATAATGTTCATAATCTGAATCGCCTGTCCGGATGCACCTTTCACTAGGTTGTCGATCACTGACAGTACCACGACCGTATCATCATCCTGTGGACGATGAACACTGATACGGCAGAAGTTAGAGCCCTTAACGCTGCGCGTCTCTGGGTGAGAACCTGCAGGCATAACATCGACGAATGGCTCATTAGCATAACGCGCTTCATACAACTCCTGTAGACCCGAATCGACAGGATCTTTCAATGTAGAGTAGAGCGTTGAATGAATACCACGAATCATCGGCGTCAAATGGGGTACAAAGGTTAAACCAACCGGCTTACCCGCAGCCAAAGTCAGTCCTTGGCGAATTTCAGGAAGGTGACGATGTCCAGGTACACCGTAAGCTTTAAAGCTCTCGCTCGACTCACAAAGAAGTGTTCCAACACTGGCACCACGGCCGGCACCTGAGACACCCGACTTACAATCGGCAATCAAACGGCGCGTATCAACCAGACCCGCCTCAAGCAGTGGCAAAAAGCCTAATTGAGTCGCTGTAGGGTAACAGCCAGCACAAGCGATTAGCTGCGCATCCTTAATTTGCTCTCGGTTCAATTCAGGCAAGCCATAGACCGCTTTTTCAACAAGATCTGGACAGGTGTGCTCAAGTTTGTACCACTTTTCCCAGAGCGGTACATCTTTGATTCGGAAATCAGCACCTAGATCGATTACTCGTACACCTCGATCCACTAGCGCGGGCGCCATGGACATAGCCACACCGTGAGGCGTCGCAAAAAACACCACATCACAGGCAGCCAAACGATCAACATCAGGGACAGTAAACTCTAGATCGTAGTGACCACGAAGGTTGGGGAACATGTCAGCAACCGGCATACCTTCCTCAGAGCGAGAGGTAATCACCTCGACGGATACTTCTGAATGGTTGGCCAACAACCTAAGCAGCTCAACACCGGTATAACCCGTTCCACCCACAATACCTACTTTAATCACGATAGTTCTACGCTCCATGTTAGCCATACTGACTGAGTCTAAAGAATTCAGGTGCTGTATAATACGCCACAGTGATTTCCAACTCCAGATTCACGATCCAAGGGATTTGTTTAGGCGTACTACTGACACTCCCTTGCTGGCTGTGGATAATGGTCGAAAATGTTTACCGAGGTTAAGTTGATGTCTAAGTCAGAACAGTTATTTGAAGCCGCCCAAAAACACATCCCAGGCGGTGTGAATTCACCTGTACGTGCATTTAAAGGTGTCGGTGGCACACCGGTCTTTGTTAAACGCGCTGAAGGCGCTTACATATTCGATGAAGATGACAAACAGTACATCGACTACATCGGCTCTTGGGGTCCTATGCTGTTTGGCCACAACTACCCTCCTGTAATCGATGCAGTGCGCGAGGCTCTAAATCACGGCATCTCGTTTGGTGCACCGACAGCAATCGAAACAGAGATGGCAGACAAAATTTGTGAACTAGTACCCTCAATGGAGATGGTTCGCATGACCAGCTCCGGGACTGAAGCAACTATGAGCGCTATCCGCTTAGCACGCGGTTATACCGGTCGCGATAAGATCGTTAAATTCGAAGGCTGCTACCACGGCCACTCCGATTCACTCTTGGTAAAAGCAGGATCTGGCGCACTGACTCTGGGCGAGCCAAACTCACCTGGTGTGCCAGCTGCACTGGCGGAGCACACTATCACGCTTCAGTTTAACGACCTAGAGAGCGTCAAACAGGCTTTCGCTGAAGTGGGTAAAGAGGTTGCATGTATCATCGTAGAACCTGTCGCTGGCAACATGAACTGCATCCCTCCGGTGGAAGGGTTCTTGGAAGGCTTACGCACCATCTGTGATGAGTATGGAACCGTTTTGATCTTCGATGAAGTAATGAGTGGTTTCCGCGTGGCGCGCGGCGGTGCACAAGAGCTTTACGGTGTCACACCTGACCTTACAACTCTAGGCAAGATTATTGGCGGCGGCATGCCAGTTGGTGCTTTTGGTGGCAAACTGGAGATCATGCATCAGATCGCACCACTGGGGCCTGTTTACCAAGCAGGTACCCTTTCAGGCAACCCTCTAGCCATGCGCGCAGGCCTAGCCATGCTGACTGCGATGGAGCGTGAAGGATTGTACGAAGAGCTCAGCGCGAAGACTGAATACTTGACCGAAGGACTGAAGGCCGTCGCGGCTAAACATGGCGTTTCAGTTACCACAACCGCTGTGGGCGGCATGTTTGGTCTATTCTTCACCGATCGTGAGAGCATCACTGGGTTTAGCGATGCGACTGCCTGTGATGTTGAGGCGTTTGGAAAATTCTTCCACTACATGCTCGACGAAGGTGTCTACTTGGCACCCTCAGCGTATGAAGCAGGCTTCCTTTCAGCCGCTCATACAGAGGCCGACTTAGACGCAACCATTGCTGCGGCTGACCGCGCTTTTGCGAAACTGGGGTAATTTTCGATGACTCTGTTGGGGCAAATATTTCTGATGCTGGCTGCCGTTGCCAGCACGCTCTACCTCTTCAGAGGGACTCTGGATAGCCTCGATACCAGTAGTGAGATCAAAGTGACTCGACTCTCATTGTTGAGCATGATTATTGCAATCATAGGCAACTTCACCCTGACCAGCGACTCGATGGACAGTTCGACACTGCTTAGAATGCTGAACAATCTGGCACTCTATGCGGGGGCGCCTATGATGGCCAGCGCACTGCTTGCACGAGCAGTACAACGAAGCTTCACCATGCAAACCTGGGGACGTTACCTGCTGGCACTGATTGCACTATTTGAGCTTTGCCGCAGAATGGATGCTGGAACAGGCTACTCTATGGTCTTGGCTATTGTTCTGGTTGCCGCACTTGGAGCGGCAGCTTTTTTGAGCAAAATCAGTTCCCAAAGAGCATCATTTTTAAGTGCCGCGCTACTGCTAACGATTGCTGTTGTTAGCTGGAGAGCCAACACCTCTGACCTTCTACTCTATATTGCGCTCAGCCTAACTCTACTGTTTGCCTCCAAGGGGATGAAAGCCAAGGCTGCGCAGGCATAAAAAAAGCAGAGACGGTAACCCGGCTCTGCTTTTTAATGACACTGAATCGTTAATAACGGTTCAACATACCATCAAGGATGTTTTTCGGTGCCTCGGCGTAGTTATCAAACTCCATTGAGTAAGTCGCACGCCCTTGGGACGCTGAACGAAGATCAGTCGCATAACCAAACATCTCACCCAGTGGCACAGCTGCACGAATCACCTTTCCAGAGGTTGTATCTTCCATACCTTGAACAAGACCACGACGACGGTTAAGGTCACCCATTACGTCACCCATGTACTCTTCTGGTGTCACAACTTCCACTTTCATCATCGGCTCTAAAAGACAAGGATCGGCTTCCATTGCGTACTTTTTAAGTGCTTGCGATGCTGCGATCTTAAAGGCCATCTCATTAGAGTCAACATCGTGGAATGAGCCATCGTACAGACGCGCTTTCAATCCAATCAGCGGGTAGCCAGCAAGAACACCATTCTTCATCTGCTCAAAGATACCCTTCTCGATTGCAGGAATGTACTCTTTTGGAATCGCACCACCGACGATCTCGTTAATAAACTCAAGGCCTTCATCATCACTTGGCGAGAACTCAACCACAACGTGACCATACTGACCGCGACCACCTGACTGGCGAGCAAACTTGTGGTTTGCAACAATACTGCTACGGATCTTCTCACGGTAAGCCACCTGAGGCTTACCGATGTTCGCTTCGACTTTGAACTCACGCTTCATACGGTCAACGATGATGTCTAGGTGAAGTTCACCCATACCCGATATGATTGTCTGACCTGTCTCTTGGTCTGTCTCAACGCGGAAAGATGGATCCTCCTGCGCCAATTTACCCAAAGCCAAACCCATCTTCTCTTGGTCTGCTTGTGATCGGGGCTCAACCGCAACCGAGATAACAGGTTCAGGGAACTCCATTCGCTCTAGAACGATCTTCTTGTCGGCATCACACAGCGTATCACCAGTGGTCACATCTTTAAGACCAATCATCGCTGCAATGTCGCCAGCGCGAACCTCTTTAATCTCTTCACGGCTGTTAGCGTGCATCTGCACCATACGACCGATGCGCTCTTTCTTCTGCTTAACCGAGTTATAAACGCTGTCACCAGACGCTAATACACCTGAGTAGACACGAACGAACGTCAAGGTTCCGACAAAGGGATCAGTAGCGATCTTGAATGCTAATGATGAGAACGGTGCACTGTCGTCAGCTTCACGCGTTTCAACTGTTTCTGCGGCGTCATCCAATGTACCCTCGATCGCTTTAACCTCAGTTGGCGATGGTAGGTACTCAATAACCGCATCCAAAACCGCTTGAACACCTTTGTTCTTGAACGCAGAACCGGCCAGCATCAACACGATCTCGTTATTAAGAGTACGCTGACGTAGACCCGCTTTAATCTCATCGACAGATAGCTCACCCTCTTCTAGGTACTTATCCATCAACTCTTCATTCGCCTCGGCAGCCGCTTCTAGCAGCTCTTCACGAAGCTCTTCAGCACGATCCTGAAGTTCAGCTGGAATCTCTTCCAACTCATAGGTCATACCTTGATCGGCTTCGTTCCACATGATCGCTTTCATACTGATCAGGTCAACGACACCTTTAAATTCATCTTCAGCACCGATTGGAATATTGATAGGCACTGGCACTGCACCTAGGCGCTGATTAAGCTGATCAACGACCATGTAGAAATCAGCACCCGCACGGTCCATCTTGTTTACAAACACCATACGAGGAACTTCGTACTTGTTTGCTTGACGCCATACCGTCTCGGTCTGGGGTTGAACACCCGAAGAGGCACAGAGCACAACTACGGCACCATCAAGTACACGCAGGGAACGCTCTACCTCAATGGTAAAGTCGACGTGTCCAGGAGTATCAATGATGTTAACGCGGTGCTCATCAAACTGCTGACTCATCCCTTTCCAGAAACAAGTAGTCGCAGCTGAAGTAATGGTGATGCCACGCTCCTGCTCTTGCTCCATCCAGTCCATGGTCGCAGCACCATCATGCACTTCACCGATTTTATGAGACATGCCTGTGTAGAAGAGAACGCGTTCGGTTGTTGTCGTTTTACCAGCATCTACGTGAGCACAGATACCAATGTTACGATAACGGTTAATTGGGGTAGTACGAGCCATTGATCAAACTCCTGAAACGTAAAAAGCCCTCGTCATAAACGAAGGCTTTAAAAAAGCGAATTTAAAGCTGGCGAAATGATAACACCATTTCGCCAGATAAAAACGCTTAGAAGCGGAAGTGTGCGAACGCTTTGTTTGCGTCAGCCATGCGGTGAACGTCTTCACGTTTCTTAACCGCAGCGCCACGGCCTTCAGCCGCGTCTACTAGCTCGCCCGCTAGACGAAGAGACATGTCTTTTTCGCCACGCTTACGCGATGCGTCAACCAGCCAACGCATTGCAAGCGCCATACGACGTGATGGACGAACTTCAACAGGTACTTGGTAAGTTGCACCACCAACGCGGCGAGACTTAACTTCGACCATAGGCTGAACAGTTTCCAACGCTTTATCAAACAGCTCCAAAGGATCTGCTTTAGTACGCTCTTCAACTTTCGCTAGAGCGCCGTAAACGATGCTCTCTGCTACAGATTTTTTACCGCTAATCATCAAGTGGTTGATGAATTTAGCCAGTGTGATGTTTCCGAATTTAGGATCCGGAAGAATTTCGCGCTTTGCAGCGACGCGTCTTCTTGGCATGGATAAGCCCTCAATAAATCGTTTAAAAGGTCTTCAGGTTACTCAGGCAATTACGCCTGCCCTTACTCTTATCGTCTCGGTCTAGCTACAAGCGCGGACTAGGTCCTGCTTAACAGCTTCGCCGACTCTCATAGAGAGTAGACGAACTTAAGACTTAGGACGCTTAGCACCGTACTTAGAGCGGCCTTGCTTACGGTCGTTAACGCCCGCACAGTCAAGAGCACCACGTACAGTGTGGTAACGTACACCAGGTAGGTCTTTAACACGGCCACCACGGATAAGAACAACACTGTGCTCTTGTAGGTTGTGACCTTCACCACCGATGTATGAAGAAACTTCGAAACCGTTAGTAAGACGAACACGACAAACTTTACGTAGTGCTGAGTTCGGTTTCTTAGGTGTAGTAGTGTAAACGCGGGTACATACGCCACGACGTTGAGGACAAGCTTCTAATGCACGAACATCAGACTTCTCTACAACGCGTTTACGTGGTTTGCGCACCAGCTGGTTGATAGTTGCCATTAAGCAAACTCCACGTTTAGTTAAACAACAAAAAGACTAGGACCGAAGCCCTAGTCATTCAGGGGGCAAATTTTAATCAATTCCACCCCTTCTCGTCAACGTCTTCTGAAATTATTCAGAATCTTCCACTGAAGCGTTCAATGCTTCAGTCAAAGCTGCTTGTACTTCTTCAGCACTTACAGTGACGCTAGATTCTGTATCCTGCATACGTTTGCGTTTGCGTTCGCTGTGGTATGCAAGACCAGTACCGGCTGGGATCAGACGACCCACAACCACGTTCTCTTTCAGACCGCGCAAGTAATCTTTCTTGCCGGTTACCGCACCTTCCGTTAGGACACGAGTTGTCTCCTGGAACGAAGCTGCAGAGATGAACGACTCTGTCGCCAGAGAGGCTTTAGTAATACCTAGAAGCACACGTTCAAACTTAGCTGGCTGCTTACCTTCAGCAACCAATTTTTCATTTGCAACTGTGACATCTACGAATTCAGCCTGTTCACCCTGAATAAATTCAGAGTCACCGCTGTCTAGGATCTCTACCTTACGTAGCATCTGACGCACGATCACTTCGATGTGCTTGTCGTTGATACCAACGCCCTGTAGACGGTAAACGTCTTGAATCTCAGAAACGATGTATTTAGCAAGCTCTTCTACGCCCAATACGTGCAGAATATCGTGTGCACTTGATGGACCATCGGAGATTACCTCACCCTTCTCAACCGTCTCACCTTCGAAGACGTTAAGAGAGCGCCACTTCTGAATCATCACTTCAATCGGATCCGCACCGTCAGTTGGTGTGATCACGATACGACGCTTACCTTTGGTCTCTTTACCGAAGCTCACAGTACCTGAAATCTCAGCAAGTACAGCTGCTTCTTTTGGTTTACGCGCTTCGAATAGATCCGCTACGCGTGGAAGACCACCGGTGATATCTTTGTTGACAGTACCTTCTTGCGGTAGACGTGCTAGGACGTCACCAACACCTACATCTGCACCATCTTGAAGATTCAAGATCGCATTCGGTGGAAGCATGTACTGTGCAGGCATTGCTGTACCAGCGTGAAGAACATCTTCACCCTTAGCATCAACAAGCTTGATCATTGGACGGATATCTTTACCTGCCTGTGGGCGGTCTTTGATATCCAATACTTCGATCGTTGTTAGACCTGTTAGCTCATCCGCTTGGCGCTTAACAGTGATGCCATCTTCAAGACCAGCAAACTGAATGCGACCAGCAACCTCAGTCACGATTGGGTGAGTGTGCGGATCCCAGTTAGCAATGATTGCGCCTGCATCAACAGTATCGCCATCTTTCGCTTTGATCACTGCACCGTAAGGCACTTTGTAACGCTCGCGCTCACGACCGTGCTCATCGGTTACACCGATCTCACCAGAACGTGAAGAAGCGACTAGGTTGCCATCAGCACGCTCAACAGTTTTGAGGTTGTGAAGACGAATCTCACCGCCGTTCTTAACCTGGATGTTATCTACTGCAGCTGCTCGAGATGCCGCACCACCGATGTGGAAGGTACGCATGGTAAGCTGTGTACCCGGCTCACCGATTGACTGTGCTGCGATAACGCCGACAGCTTCACCGATGTTAACCTTGTGACCGCGACCTAGGTCACGACCGTAACAGCTTGAACAGATACCGTGAAGTGATTCACAGGTAATAGCAGAACGAACAATGACTTCGTCGATCGAGCTGTAAGTATCGTCATTATTTAGACGTGCCACCCAAGCTTCATCCATCAATGTTCCAGCAGGGATCAATACATCTTTACCCTGTGGATCAAGAACGTCATGTGCAATGACACGACCAAGTACACGCTCGCCTAGGCCGACAACTACGTCGCCGCCTTCGATTAGCGCCTGGATCACTAGACCCTCTTCAGTGCCACAATCTGGCTCTGTGATAACCACATCCTGAGCAACGTCTACTAGACGGCGAGTTAGGTAACCCGAGTTCGCAGTCTTAAGTGCCGTATCGGCAAGACCCTTACGAGCACCGTGAGTCGAGATGAAGTACTGAAGTACGTTCAGACCTTCACGGAAGTTTGCCGTGATTGGTGTTTCGATGATTGAGCCATCCGGCTTAGCCATCAGACCACGCATACCTGCTAGCTGACGGATCTGAGCCGCACTACCACGTGCGCCTGAGTCGGCCATCATGTAAACAGAGTTGAAAGACTCTTGCTCTACCTGCTCGCCTTCAGCGTTGATCACTGTGTCAGTCTTCAGGTTGTCCATCATCTTCTTAGCAAGCAATTCGTTTGCACGAGACCAGATATCGACAACCTTGTTGTATTTCTCACCCTGAGTTACAAGACCATCAGCGAACTGACGTTCGATCTCTTTCACTTCAGTGTCGGCTTCAGCAACAATGTTTACTTTCTCATCTGGGATAACGAAGTCGTTAACGCCGATCGATGCACCTGAAAGCGCTGCTTGACGGAAGCCCATGTACATTAGCTGGTCAGCAAAGATAACGGTATCTTTCAGACCACAACGACGGTACGCCTCGTTAAGAAGACGCGAAATCGCTTTCTTCTTCATTGCCTGGTTGATCAGTTCGAACGGAAGACCCGCTGGAACGATATCAAACAGCATTGCACGACCCACTGTTGTATCAACAATGGCAGTGCGAGACTCTTCGTTACCTTCGATGTCGCGGATCGTTTCGTTAATACGAACCTTCACGCGAGCTTGTAGGTGAACCTGTTTAGCACCATACGCACGCTGAACCTCTTTAATATCAGAGAATGCCATGCCTTCGCCCTGCGCATTGATGCGCTCACGCGTCATGTAGTACAGACCCAATACCACGTCCTGTGACGGAACGATGATCGGTTCACCGTTTGATGGTGAAAGAATGTTGTTCGTAGACATCATCAAAGCACGAGCTTCAAGCTGCGCTTCGATCGTCAACGGTACGTGAACCGCCATCTGGTCACCGTCGAAGTCGGCGTTGTAGGCAGCACACACAAGTGGGTGTAGCTGAATCGCTTTACCTTCGATCAAGACAGGCTCAAATGCCTGGATACCAAGACGGTGAAGTGTTGGTGCACGGTTTAGAAGAACTGGATGCTCACGGATAACCTCATCTAGGATATCCCATACAAGCGGCTCTTCACGCTCAACCATCTTCTTAGCGGCTTTAATCGTCGTTGCGTAACCACGAAGTTCTAGCTTAGAGAAGATGAATGGCTTGAATAGCTCAAGAGCCATTTTCTTAGGAAGACCACACTGGTGAAGACGCAGTGATGGACCAACCACGATTACAGAACGACCAGAGTAGTCAACACGCTTACCTAGAAGGTTCTGACGGAAACGACCCTGCTTACCTTTAATCATGTCGGCAAGCGACTTAAGCGGACGCTTGTTAGAGCCAGTGATCGCACGACCACGACGACCGTTATCAAGCAATGCATCGACAGATTCCTGCAACATACGCTTTTCGTTACGTACGATGATATCTGGAGCACTTAGGTCTAGAAGACGCTTCAAACGGTTGTTACGGTTGATCACTCGACGGTACAGATCGTTAAGATCAGAAGTTGCAAAGCGACCGCCATCTAGTGGAACTAGTGGACGAAGATCTGGTGGTAGAACTGGAAGAACTTTTAGGATCATCCACTCTGGGTTGTTACCAGACTTGTAGAACGCTTCAAGCAGCTTAAGACGTTTAGACATCTTCTTAAGCTTAGTCTCAGAGTTAGTCGCTGGAATCTCTTCACGAAGAACTGAAATTTCAGCTTCTAGATCGATCGATTTTAGAAGTTCGCCGATCGCTTCAGCACCCATGCGAGCGTCGAAATCATCGCCAAACTCTTCAAGCGCTTCGAAGTACTGCTCATCATTCATAAGCTGACCGCGCTGAAGCGTAGTCATGCCTTCATCGATAACGACAAATGATTCGAAGTAAAGCACGCGTTCAATATCACGCAGCGTCATATCCAGCATCAAGCCGATACGAGACGGTAGTGATTTAAGGAACCAGATGTGTGCAACTGGAGAAGCAAGCTCGATGTGACCCATGCGCTCACGACGCACTTTAGTCATTGTCACTTCAACGCCACACTTCTCACAGATAACACCGCGGTGTTTCATGCGCTTGTACTTACCACACAGACATTCGTAATCCTTTACAGGACCGAAGATCTTGGCACAGAACAGACCGTCACGCTCTGGTTTGAATGTACGGTAGTTAATCGTCTCAGGTTTCTTAACCTCACCATAAGACCATGAACGAATCATGTCTGGTGAAGCCAGAGAGATACGGATCGAATCGAACTCGTCGCTCTGACTTTGAGTCTTCAACAGATTAAGTAAATCTTTCATTATCTATAGCTCCTCACGGGAGGGGGCTGCAGCTCTTGGCATACAGCCCGATGTTCAATTAGGCCCTTACTCGTTCTCTAGCTCGATATCGATACCGAGAGAACGGATCTCTTTGATCAGCACGTTGAATGATTCAGGCATGCCTGGATCCATGCTGTGGTCGCCATCGACGATGTTCTTATACATCTTCGTACGACCATTCACGTCATCGGATTTGACTGTGAGCATCTCTTGAAGCGTGTAAGCTGCGCCGTACGCTTCCAGTGCCCAAACCTCCATCTCACCGAAGCGCTGACCACCGAACTGAGCTTTACCACCCAGCGGCTGCTGAGTAACAAGGCTGTAAGAGCCGGTTGAACGTGCGTGCATCTTGTCATCAACCAAGTGGTTAAGTTTCAGCATGTACATGTAGCCGACAGTAACTGGACGATCGAACTTGTCGCCTGTGCGACCATCGAACAGATCCACCTGCCCACTATCATTCATGTCTGCAAGACGCAGCAGCGCTTTGATTTCAGATTCTTTAGCACCATCAAAGACTGGAGTCGCTAGTGGAACACCACCTTTGAGGTTTTCAGCCAGAGCCAAGATCTCGTCATCGTTGAATGACTTAAGATCTTCTTTACGAGCACACTCAAGGCCGCTGTGCTGTGCGTTGTAGACGGCTTCAAGGAATTCACGAACTTCCTTAACTTTCTCAGCCTTCTTACGCTCAACTTCCAGCATAGTATTGATCTTACGACCAAGACCTTTCGCTGCAGCGCCCATATGAGTCTCAAGGATCTGACCCACGTTCATACGAGACGGTACACCAAGCGGGTTAAGAACCACATCGACTGGCTCACCGTTCTCATCGTAAGGCATGTCTTCGACTGGCATGATAACCGAGATAACACCCTTGTTACCGTGACGACCTGCCATCTTGTCACCAGGCTGAACGCGACGTTTAGTAGCCACGTAAACCTTAACAATCTTAAGTACGCCAGGGGCTAAATCATCACCTGTCTGAAGCTTGCTCTTCTTATCTTCAAAGCGCTTATCGAGCATTTCACGACGCTCTTCAAGCTGCTTCTTAGCCGCTTCAAGCATCTCTGCTGCTGCACTATCAGATACACGAATCTTAAACCACTCATCGTGTTTAAGATCAGCAAGGAATTCAGAAGTAATCTCTTGACCCTTCTTAAGACCAGCACCACCGTCGGCTTTTAGGCCAACTAGAGTGCGCTCAAGACGTTCAAAGGTTGCTACTTCAACAATGCGGAACTCGTCATCAAGGTCTTTACGGATGCTTGCAAGCTCAGATTGCTCGATAGCGATAGCTCGCTCATCTTTCTCAACACCGTCACGAGTAAAGACCTGAACGTCGATAACCTTACCAACAGTACCCGTCTTAACACGTAGAGAGGTGTCTTTAACATCAGACGCTTTCTCACCGAAGATCGCACGAAGTAGCTTCTCTTCAGGTGTCAATTGAGTTTCGCCTTTAGGCGTTACTTTACCCACTAGAATGTCACCAGGACCGACTTCTGCACCAATGTGCACGATGCCTGATTCGTCTAGTTTAGCGAGAGCAGATTCACCAACATTCGGGATATCCGAAGTAATCTCTTCAGAGCCTAGTTTAGTGTCACGAGAGACACAGGTTAGCTCTTGAATATGGATCGTAGTAAAACGATCTTCTTGAACGACACGCTCGGAGATTAGGATCGAGTCCTCGAAGTTGAAACCATTCCAAGGCATGAACGCGATACGCATGTTCTGGCCAAGTGCTAGCTCACCAAGGTCAACCGATGGACCATCGGCTAGGATATCACCACGAGACACCTGCTCACCTAGGTTAACGATTGCGCGCTGGTTAATACATGTGTTCTGGTTCGAACGCACGTACTTAGTCAGGTTGTAGATATCGACACCGGCATCGCCTGCTGTGATTTCATCATCGTTAACGCGAACAACCACTCGGCTGGCGTCAACAGATTCAATAACACCGCCGCGCTTAGCAACCACACAGACACCCGAGTCACGAGCGATGTTACGCTCGATACCGGTACCAACAAGCGGCTTATCAGCCTTCAGTGTTGGAACAGCCTGACGTTGCATGTTCGATCCCATCAATGCACGGTTCGCATCATCGTGCTCTAGGAAAGGAATAAGAGCCGCCGCTACGGATACAACCTGACGTGGTGAAACGTCCATGTACTGTACGCGTTCTTTAGGCATGACAGTTGTTTCGTTCATGTTACGAACAGTAACCAACTCATCAGTCAGCTTGTTCTTCGCATCCACTGTTGCCGAAGCCTGTGCGATGACGAAGTTAGACTCTTCAATCGCTGATAGGTAATCGATATCGTCTGTTACCTGACCATCTACAACGCGACGGTAAGGAGTCTCTAGGAAGCCGTAGTTGTTTGTACGAGCAAACACAGCTAACGAGTTAATCAGACCGATGTTTGGACCTTCAGGTGTTTCGATAGGACATACACGACCGTAGTGAGTTGGGTGTACGTCACGAACCTCAAAGCCAGCACGCTCACGCGTTAGACCGCCTGGGCCTAGTGCAGAGACACGACGCTTGTGAGTCACTTCTGAAAGCGGGTTGTTCTGATCCATGAACTGTGACAACTGTGAAGAGCCAAAGAACTCTTTAATAGCAGCAGCAACAGGCTTGGCGTTGATCAGATCCTGAGGCATCAGGTTATCAGACTCAGCCATGCTTAGGCGCTCACGAACAGCACGTTCTACACGAACAAGACCGACACGGAATTGGTTTTCAGCCATCTCACCCACTGAACGGATACGACGGTTACCGAGGTGGTCGATATCGTCGACGACGCCCTTACCGTTACGGATCTCGATCAATGTCTTCATAACATCTAAGATGTCATCTTTAGACAGAATACCTGAACCTGTCTCTTCTTCGCGACCAAGACGACGGTTAAACTTCATGCGGCCTACCGCAGAAAGATCGTAGCGGTCTTCTGAGAAGAATAGATTTTCAAACAGTGATTCTGCAGACTCTTTCGTTGGCGGCTCACCAGGACGCATCATGCGGTAGATCTCTACCAATGCTTCTAGCTGGTTACGAGTCGGGTCAATACGAAGAGTATCAGAAACGAATGGACCACAATCCAGTTCGTTAGTGTAAAGCGTTTCGAAACGTTCGATCTTAGCTTCTTGAAGCTTAGCAACGGCTTCTTCAGTCAGCTCTGTGTTACAAGGAAGCAGCACTTCACCTGTAGCAGGATCAACAATATCTTTAGCTAGAGCTTTACCCACTAGGTACTCGGCAGGAGTCTCTAGCTGAGTCATACCCTCTTTCTGCATCTGACGGATGTGGCGTGGAGTGATACGGCGACCCGCTTCAACAATCACATCACCTTTAGGTGTCAGGATTTCGAAGGTCATTGTTTCACCACGTAGGCGTTCAGGAATAAGATCCATCTGAATCTTATCTTTAGATAAATTCCAGCCAGTCGTGTCAAAGAAGGTATCTAGAATCTCTTCTGCTTGGAAACCAAGCGCGCGCATCAAGATAGTCGCAGGCAGTTTACGGCGACGGTCGATACGAACAAATAGAGAGTCTTTTGGATCAAACTCGAAGTCGAGCCAAGAACCACGGTAAGGAATGATTCGAGCAGAATATAGCAATTTACCCGAAGAGTGTGTTTTACCCTTGTCGTGATCGAAGAATACACCAGGTGAACGGTGGAGCTGCGATACAATTACGCGCTCAGTACCATTGACAACAAAGGTACCATTCTCAGTCATGAGCGGCATTTCGCCCATGTAAACTTCTTGCTCTTTAATGTCTTTAACCGCTTTCGTAGACGAATCGCGATCGTAGATCACCAGACGCACTTTAACGCGAAGTGGCGCTGCGTAGGTGATACCACGCTGCTGACACTCTTTAACGTCAAAGACAGGCTCACCTAGGCGATAACCAGCGTATTCCAAAGCAGCGTTTCCAGAGTAAGAAACGATTGGGAATACAGAATTGAATGCGGCATGAAGCCCCTCTTCGGTGCGACCTTCAGAAGTAGCGCCCGCCTCTAGAAACTTACGATATGAATCCAGCTGTGTCGCGAGCAGGTAAGGTAGTTCCATTACCTGACCGAGTTTACTGAAATCCTTTCGGATACGTTTCTTCTCAGTGTATGAATAAGCCATCAGTGTTCCCCAGCATGTGCATCTAGGTTGAGAAACCAAACTCGATAATTTATCGAGCAATTCGTTCCGTTAAAAAGTCTATCTACTAATAACGGAAAAAGGCCGGTGGCATTTTTGCCACCAGCCATACGCTTTTTAAGCAGCGTAGAGCTGCTTAATGCGCAGCAAGCTCAAGTTATTACTTAAGCTCGACAGAAGCGCCAGCTGCTTCAAGATCCGCTTGGACCTGTTCAGCTTCTTCTTTAGAAGCGCCTTCTTTAACAGTTGAAGGTGCACCGTCAACCATCTCTTTCGCTTCTTTAAGACCAAGGCCAGTTACTGCACGAACAACCTTGATTACGTTTACTTTCTTATCGCCAGCAGAAGTTAGAACGACATCGAAGTCAGTCTTCTCTTCAGCAGCAGCGCCAGCATCACCAGCAGGACCAGCAACTACTGCAGCTGCAGCAGATACGCCGAATTTTTCTTCCATTGCAGAAACAAGTTCAACAACGTCCATTACTGACATTTCAGCAATTGCATTTAGGATATCGTCTTTAGACAGAGACATTATTAATTCCTTTATTAAATCGGTTACTTAGCAACCAGCCAATTAAGCTGCTTGCTCTTCTTTCTGTACGCGTACCGCATCGATAACGCGAACCAGCTTGCCAGCAGCTGCTTCTTTCATGCAGCTCATTAGCTTCGCTAGTGCTTCGTCGTATGTCGGTAGGCTTGCTAGCATTGCGATATCAACGATCTCGCCTTCGTAAGCAGCTGTTTTCAGCTCAAACTTCTCATTGCCTTTTGCAAAATCTTTCAAGATGCGGGCGCCAGCGCCTGGATGCTCTTGAGAGAAAGCAATGATAGTTGGACCTACGAACGAGTCCGCTAGACATTCATAAGCTGTGCCTTCTACTGCACGACGTGCTAGCGTATTACGTACGACTTTAAGCCATACACCCGCTTCACGTGCCTGCTTACGCAGTGCAGTCATATCGCCCACTTCAACGCCGCGGGAATCCGCAACGACAGCAGACAATGCAGAGCCAGCAGCTTCCTGAACCTCAGCGACGATCGCTTTTTTCTGTTCAAGTCCTATTGCCACAATTTACTCCTGGTTGTCTTTCGACATAATTACCAACCACCCCGCTTACGCGAGGCATGAGTACGGCTAAAATGATTCCGAGGAATCTCACCGTCTGCGCAGGCTGGTTGGCCCATTAAGATGCTATTGAAGAATCAATAACATCACCTGCGGTCTTTGACGGTCTTCGTCTCTGTCAGACAGGTCTGAAGACCCTCAAATACCTTTGCTGGAAGATTAAGCGTCTAGTGACGCAACATCTACCTGTAGACCCGGCCCCATAGTGGTAGACAGGGTTACTTTCTTAACGTAAACGCCTTTAGCAGAAGCTGGCTTAAGTTTCTTAAGCTCAGCAAGTAGAGCCGATACGTTTTCAGCGATTTGGTTTGGCTCGAAGCCCACTTTACCAACTGACGCGTGAATGATGCCGTTCTTATCAGTACGGAAACGTACCTGACCAGACTTAGCATTCTTAACTGCACCAGCAACATCTGGAGTTACAGTACCAACCTTAGGGTTTGGCATTAGGCCACGAGGACCAAGAACTGTACCTAGCGCACCAACAACGCGCATAGCGTCTGGGCTTGCAATTACTACGTCGAAGTCTAGGTTGCCAGCTTTAACTGACTCAGCAAGATCTTCAAAACCAACAACGTCCGCGCCAGCTTCTTTTGCTTTCTCAGCGTTTTCGCCTTGAGCAAATACAGCAACACGAACTTCTTTACCTGTACCGTTTGGAAGAACACTTGAACCACGTACAACTTGGTCAGATTTCTTCGGATCAACACCCAGGTTGATTGCAACATCTACAGATTCAGCGAATTTAACAGCAGAAACTTCTGAAAGAATCTGAGCAGCATCAGCAGCAGCGTACAATTTACCCGCTTCTACTTTTTCAGCGATCGCCTTTTGACGCTTAGTCAACTTAGCCATTACTCATCACCCTCCACAACTAGACCCATGCGACGCGCAGAACCTGCAATCGTGCGTACGGCTGCATCCATATCTGCAGCAGTTAGGTCAGCCATTTTAATGGTTGCAATCTCTTCAAGCTGAGCGCGAGTAACAGTACCCACTTTTTCAGTATTTGGACGAGATGAACCAGACTTAAGACCAACCGCTTTCTTCAACAAAATTGAAGCTGGTGGAGTCTTAGTGATGAACGTAAAGCTACGATCAGCATATACAGTGATAACCACTGGAATTGGCATACCAGGTTCCATCGACTGAGTCTGTGCGTTGAACGCTTTACAGAACTCCATGATGTTCACACCGTGTTGACCTAGCGCAGGACCAACTGGCGGACTAGGGTTCGCCTGACCTGCTTTAACCTGCAACTTAATGTAGGCTTCTATCTTCTTAGCCATTGAGCTACTCCTTTGGGTACAAACGCCTCTCGGCTCCCCTTTACACAACAAAAACCGAGCAGCCTTTCGGCGACTCAGTTCGTTTAAAAACGTCTGTTAAGCTTTTTCGACCTGACGGAACTCAAGCTCAACCGGCGTTGAGCGGCCGAAGATCAAGACAGCCACTTTAAGACGTGACTTCTCGTAATCAACTTCTTCAACAACGCCATTGAAGTCAGCGAATGGGCCATCATTAACTCGAACCATCTCACCCGCTTCAAACATCGTCTTAGGACGCGGCTTATCAACACCACTCTCAACACGACTTAGAATATCGTCAGCTTCACGCTGAGTAATTGGTGCAGGCTTATCTGCCGTACCACCAATAAAGCCAAGAACACGCGGCGTACTCTTAACCATGTGCCAAGTCTCATCGTTCATCACCATGTTAACAAGTACATAACCTGGGTAGAACTTACGCTCAGACTTACGCTTCTTACCATCACGGATTTCAACAACTTCCTCTGTTGGCACAAGGATATCGCCAAACAGATCTTCCACACCGTGACGTTCGATCGCTTCTAGTAGACCAGCTTGAACTCGCTTCTCATAACCAGAGTAAGCGTGAACAACGTACCAGCGCATCTTTTCTGAACTCATAGAAACCTCTTAACCAATAAAGCCAGACACTACCCAGCCGAGTAGCGAGTCCAGACCCCAAAGCAAAAGTCCAACAATTAATACAGCCACAACAACGATCAAAGTTGTTTGCAATGTCTCTTGTCGAGTTGGCCATACCACTTTGCGAATCTCATTCTTCGCCTCTTTAAACAGACGGAAGAACGCTTTACCTTTTGCCGTTTGAAGTGCAACAAAGCCAGCAATAATAGCAAGCGCAACTAACGCAAGCACACGATAGAGCAGTGACTCATTAGCGTAGACTGAGTTACCGACCACACCAACAGCAACGATCGCAATAACAACAAGCCACTTTAGGCTGTCAAATTTAGACACGTCGTCAGAAACTTTTGAGTTCACCAGAACCTCTACTAATCAAACACTTAAGCTAGATTTGCTGCATATAAACCACCTTTAAAAGGTGGCAGGGTAGGAGGGACTCGAACCCCCAACCTGCGGTTTTGGAGACCGCTGCTCTGCCAATTGAGCCACTACCCTATACAACAAGGGACGCGCATTATACCCGCCTAAAATCTTAGTTTCAACTTATAAAACCAACAAATTCAGCAGTCTATGCGGTATTGAAAGTCCACTTCGAAATACTCTAACACCAACCCCAAGACGTAAAAAAAGGCAGACTAATCAATCTACCTTACATCTGTCATGGAGCTCATGGGCGGATTTGAACCGCCGACCTCACCCTTACCAAGGGTGTGCTCTACCCCTGAGCTACATGAGCGAATATCGTCAATTGGAGCGGGTAGCGGGAATCGAACCCGCCTCTTCAGCTTGGAAGGCTGAGGTAATAGCCACTATACCATACCCGCCGAAGGAGCTTTCGAAATGGTGGTGGGAGATGGATTCGAACCATCGAAGCTTTCGCGTCGGATTTACAATCCGATCCCTTTGGCCACTCGGGAATCCCACCGGTACTTATTGCTGAAATGGTGCCGGCACCAAGAGTCGAACTCGGGACCTACTGATTACAAGTCAGTTGCTCTACCAACTGAGCTATACCGGCTCAGCAATGAAGTGGGGCGTATCTTACTGATCAGATTTCAGCGTTGCAACCCTTTCGCACGGTTTTTTTTCAAATTGAGCGCCAGGCCACTGAGTTGCGACCATTTCGATCAATTCTTGATCAAATTCAAACCCTTGCAAATAGCTTACAGCTACCCGATAAGCATCACTTTGAATAAAGTTTACCTTTTTACGCAACTTGCTCTGCAAATCGTCTGGGAACTGTAAAAGCAACTCATCAACAGCCTCATCACTTGGATAAACACCCATGACCAGCGCACCATCACGACTCTCAGGTACCCAGCCTAGCAACGCGAGCTGATCTAACAAAGCAACTCGACGGTCGGCATCAGCCGGCAGTGGCAATTCAACCCTCCAACCCTGTGCTATGGGAGGAATTTTTTCGTAAGCGAGATCAACCCCATAGCTCTCAAGCTGAACGAGTAACTTCTCTGCCTCATACTCACTCTCGAACGGCTGAAAATAACCACACTCCCGAGGCCGCAATACTAGCTGCTCGCCCACTTCAAGTTCATTGGGAAGTCGAATTGCTGCCGGCCTGATATCTGGCTGCCTAATGGTGTCTGAAAATCGATACTCTTGTGCATACCACAAAAATAGCAGTGCATTCCCTAACAGAACCAATAACACCAACCATCGTAACATCAGAGTGTTGCCCTCTCCGCCAAACTCAATCCATCTAACACCAGGTTTGGCAGACACTCAACCCTTGGCTCTGACTTAAGATTCTCGAAGAGTTTAGCCGCATCACCTCCGGTTATCAGAATGCTAGCCTGCTCGTTAAATTCAGTTCTCAACGTCAGAATAGAGTGAGCCACACCCGCAAAGACCAACTCCGCCCCTGATGAAACACAGCCAGCAGTATCTACCCCGCCAAAGGGTTGAGCCTGAGCCTCTTGCTCAAAACGGATGTTAGCCGTTTGTCCCAGCAGTGCACTCTGCAGCATTCGGTAACCAGGTGTGATAAATCCACCGGTATGCTGACCATTCGCAGCCAATAGATCGATGGTCAAAGCACTACCAGCATCAACCACTATTGCGGAAGCCCCCTGCTCTCTCTTGAAAGCCGCCAACAAGACTAACCAACGGTCGACCCCCAATCGAGAAGTATCATCATAGCCGCAGCGCACACCAGCACACTGTTTAGAAACACGAGCGAACTCAGGAGTACAGCCATAGCGTCGCCCCAATTCAACGGAGAGTGCTTCATTAACCTCAGACGCAGCAACTGAGCTTATCCAAATGGCATCCACTGCAGTCTCAGGCCATTGAGGATCAATCAGACTGGTAACACCCTCATGCTCGACCGCATCTGAAAAAAGGCGCCACTTAACTCGACTGTTGCCGATATCCAGCTCAAGACGCACTGCTGACCCCTCGTAAACTAATCTCACCAGCAGGGTAACTGTTTAGCTTACCCTCAACCTCCACTAACACCTCACCCTGCGCATCCACACCTCGGCAAATACCCTCAACTTCAGCGTGCCCCATCAAAAGTCTTACAGAGTGATCTTGGAAAGCATGGACTGCCTGCCAGTGCTGAGCGTATTCAGAAAAACCTTTTCCTTCAAACTCATTTAGCAACTGAGTTAATGATCGGACAATCTCAATCAAAAGCTGAGAACGAGTTAGCGCACCTGACATGTGTTTACCTAAATCAGCCCACTCTTGGTCAATGCTCGACTTAACACTGCCTGGCATTTTTACATTGAGTCCAACGCCAACCACAACAGAACACTCACCCGATAGATCGCCAGCCAGCTCGATCAACACCCCACCCAGCTTACGCTTCTCTAAAAGGAGATCATTTGGCCACTTCAACTGAACCCCTGTCACACCCAGGGAAGTCAAAGTCTGCTGCACAGCCAAACCAACCGCCAAACTTAAACCTTGGAGTGATGCAGCACCCCCTTTGAATCGATAGCCTAGTGACAGATAAAGATTGGCCGCATAAGGGCTAACCCACTGACGTCCGCGTCGACCTCGCCCCTCACCCTGATACTCAGCAGCTACTAACACTTGGCGATAGCCATCAGACATATGGGTTTGCGCAACACGATTGGTCGAGTCGACCGTCTTAAGAACGTCTATTCGATCATAGTTAAGTGAGGCTAACTCAGTTGAAATTGAGTGATCATTAAGCAGATCCAGACCACCACTGATGCGGTAGCCTCGCCCTCTCGAAGATTCTATAGATAGACCCAGAGCCCTTAATTCATCTAAGCTCTTTCGAAGCAGAGGTGAGGATATACCCAGAGACGCAACCAAACTGCTACCACTTCGATACTGACCATCTGCCAGCAGTGATAACAGCCGTTGCACGATTAGGCCTCTTTACGATCGTAAACGATGAATGAGTAAGGATAGCGATTCGGCTGATCGCCCGCAGGGAAAGATTGACGACCCAGCTCTTGCCATTGGCTGTAATCAATTTCAGGGAAGTACGCATCGCCTTCTGGTTCAGCCTCAACCTGAGTCAGGTAGAGGCGATCAACAATAGACAGAGATTGAGCGTAAATCTGAGCACCACCAATAATGACCGCTTCTTCAACACCGTCGATCAGAGCCTGTCCTTCACCCACTTCAATCGCATCACCTAAGCCAGAGACAACCTTGACACCTTCTGCGCTCCAATTTGAATCTCGAGTAATCACGATATTCAAACGACCTGGCAGAGGCTTACCAATGGACTCAAATGTTTTGCGACCCATGATAATGGGCTTACCCATGGTCACCTCTTTAAAGTAACGAAGATCTTCAGGCAGGTACCAAGGCAACTTATTGTCATTACCAATAACGCGATTCAATCCCTGAGCAACGATTAATGCTAATCTCATAACCTCTCCTACTTATACTGAAAATGGATATTGAATGGCGTCATGGTACTGATATCCAACCACTTCAAAGTCATTCGTTGACACCCATGTTTCAATATCCTCAAGCGATTTAATATCGGGATTAATCGTTAACTGCGGGCTTGGGAAAGGTTCACGCTTAAGCTGCACATCACGCATCAACTCCAACTGATCTTCATAGATGTGAGCATTGACGATCTTGTGGTAAGCCTTCCCAGGCTTGTGACCGGTAATCTGAGCCACCAACGCCAACAACACATAAACCTGAACCTGGTTAAAATTAAGACCCAGCGGCACGTCACAGCTGCGTTGATAGGATGTTAAAAACAGCTGATCACCCAACAGAGAGAAAGTGTGGGTATGCATACAAGGGCGCAGACAACCAAGATGAAACTCACCAGGATTGTAGAAGGTCAGGATTTCGCCGCGATCATCTATCCCTTTAGATAGGTTATCAACAATCTTCTTTAGCTGATCGGTTACGCTGCCATCAGACGCCATCCACTGACGCCCCTGCACTCCGTAAACACGCCCCATGTCATCTTCGCCTTTACGAGCAGGATTACCCAACCACGCGCCATTCTCGTTTGCATTGGCATTCCACGTATTACAGCCAATAGCACGAAACTGTGCAGCACTATCGTACCCACGCAGATACCCTAATAGTTCAGCAATGGCCGCCTTGTAAAAACTCTTACGCGTTGTGACTAGAGGGAACTGATTACCCGCCACATCATATTCAAGATTGGCATCAATCACCGTCAAACAACGTTTTCCGGTGCGTTCATTACCCACCCAAACGCCTTCATCAATGATGCGCTGGCACAACTCTAGATACTGTTTCATCCAACAACCTTAGATTAATTTTTCGAAGCAACCGGGCGCATAAGCAGATAAAGCCCAATCAGAATCATGGGTAGAGAGAGTAACTGACCCATCGTCAAAACATCAAACCCAATAAAGCCAAGATGGGCATCAGGCTCTCTAAAAAACTCTACAGCACTTCGAGCAAGGCCGTAACCTAACAAAAAGAGCCCAGAAACTGATCCTAACTTGCGCGCTTTTAGCGAGTAGATCCAGACAACAGAGAACAGAACCACACCTTCGAGCAGTGCCTCATAGAGCTGCGAAGGGTGTCTGGCTATCAGATCATTTGCACGCGGAAAAATGACACCCCATGTCTGATCTGTGGCACGCCCCCACAACTCACCGCCAATAAAGTTACCCACTCTTCCAGCAGCCAACCCTAAGGGCACAAGCGGGGCAACAAAATCACCTATTTCAAACAGCGATTTACCCTGACTTTTAGAAAACCAAAGAATGACTGCCACCACCCCCAGCAATCCCCCATGGAAAGACATACCCCCCTCCCAAACGTGGAACAACCAAATCGGGTTTTCAAGGAAATAGTCAAAGTGGTAGAAGAGAACATAGCCGACGCGACCACCAAGAATGACACCAAGGGCGCCATAAAAGATCAAATCGGAAAGCTGCTTTTCGCTCCATAAACCCGTTCGCTTTGCCTGAACAGATCCAAGCCAATAGGCCGAACCAAATGCGAGCAGGTACATAATGCCGTACCAATGAATTTCAAACGCACCCAGGCCGATCGCAACCGGATCGATGTCATGAGTCCAGATCACGCCAACCCCATCAGATTAATTAATAAGAAACGAACACCGATGACCATTAAGAAGATGGCAAAGATCTTTTTCAGGTGCTTTTGCGGCAGAGTGTGTGCCAATTTCGCACCGACTCGAGCAAACTGTGAACTGGCAATCGCAATACCTACAAACGCCGGTAGATAGATGTAACCAACACTGTAGGCTGGCATACCCGCTGCATCCTGACCCGCCCAGATGTAAGCAAGCGCACTGAACAGTGCAATCGGCAGACCGACCGCTGCCGAGGTGCCAACTGCTTGACGCATGTCACTGCCGCGAGCGGTCAAGTAAGGCACGGTTAAAGTTCCACCCCCGATACCAAAAATTGAGGAGGCCCCACCAATCACAGAACCGGCTACACCCAACTCTAGGTTTTCAGGTGTGCTCTTACCCTGGCGCGGCTTTAAATCGAAAGCCATCTGCACAGCAACCGCACACGCAAAAATACCGAAGATAATTTGAAGGTTATCACCACTCAACTGAGCAGCGATCCAAACGCCCCCCATAGCACCCAAAGCAACACCGACGGCAAGCGGCTTGAACTGATCAAAGCGGACTGCACCGCGCTTGTTATGCGCCACTACCGAGCTGATTGAGGTAACCACTATGGTCGCAAGCGAAGTTGCAACAGCAGCGTGGGTCACGACCGCCTCAGGCATCGCCTGTGCCGTAAAGCTAAAGATAAGGACCGGGACGATCAACAGGCCGCCACCAATACCAAAGAGTCCGGCCACGACGCCAGCCACCGAACCTAAGATTAGGTAGGTAATTAATGTTTCTATCATTTAATCGTTTCCTGGAAGTACGGGGCGCGTGAGCTGAGTCAGCCCCGCATTTTGAAGCGTTTCACGAAGCAATAGGTGAATGTCTGAAGATTCATCCATCTTCATCACCTGACCTAAAAGCAGAGCTGCATCCTTATATTCAACGCTGCGAATCGCCAATTTAACCTTGGGCAGGTTGGTCGAGTTCATCGAGAGCACGTCATAGCCCATCGCCATTAACAGCAACGCACCGCCGGGGTCAGCCGCCATCTCACCACAGATAGAGACCTGCTTATGGTATTTGTGCGCCTCGTTGGCGATTAACTGCAAAGCCTGAAGTACCGATGGGTGATAGGTGGTGTAGAGATCTGCAACACGTGGATTATTTCGATCGACTGCGAGCAGATATTGGGTCAAATCATTAGACCCGACAGAGACAAAATCGATCAAAGGCGCAAAACGGCCAATTTGATAGACCGCTGCGGGCACCTCAATCATAACGCCAATCTCTGGTTTCTGAAGATCCAAACCCTCTTCCAACAACTCATTGAACGCTTGATTGATCTGTTCAAGCGCCGCTTCTACCTCTTGGACACTGCTGATCATTGGCAGCATGATCCGTAAGTTATTGAGCCCCTCAGATGCCCGCAACATAGCGCGCACCTGAACAAGAAAAATTTCAGGATGATCCAGAGTGACACGAATACCACGCCAGCCAAGGAAGGGGTTCTCCTCCTCAATCGGAAAATAGGGCAACGCCTTATCACCACCGATATCTAGGGTGCGCATAGTGACCGGCTTGGGTGCAAAGGCTTCCAGTTGACGACGGTAACTGTCCGCTTGCTCAAGTTCAGAAGGGAAAGTATCCCTGATCATAAACGGAATCTCGGTGCGATAGAGACCGATACCTTCTGCACCCCGTTTAACCGCCCGCTCAACATCCGCCGTCAGACCAGTATTAACCCAAAGCGTCTGATTAAAACCATCCTGAGTCTCTGCAGGAAGGTCGCGAAGCTGATCGAGGTTAGCCTCAATTGCCCGTTCCTCTATAAGGATAGAGCTGTAGGCGTCTAATAGGTCATCTGTTGGGTCAACATAGATTCTGCCTGAGTAGCCATCAACAATAACCTGTCGACCATCAAGCTTGGTGTAGGGCAATTCAACCACACCCATCAACGTTGGAATACCCATTGAACGAGCCAGTATGGCAGCATGCGAAGAGCCAGAACCGGTCACAGAAACCATACCGACCAACTTATCTTCAGGGACTAAACCCAACATAGCGGGAGAGAGATCGTCGGCAATTAACACAGTGTTATCTGGAAAATCTGGGACGCGTTCCGCACCGTCTTGCTGCATCGCAGAGAGTAGACGACGACCTAAATCGCGAATATCGGTCGCCCGTTCACGCAAGTAAGGATCCTCCATGTCGGAGAACTGCCTAACGTGTGATTGGATCACCTCTCGAAGCGCACCCTGAGCCCAGTTACCTGCCTCAATCTTGCCACGCACTTCGCTAGGAATGGCATTGTCATCCAGCATACGCAGGTAGACTTCGAAGAGCGCTTGTTCCTCTGTTCTAAGTCGCGTGGCCAGAGAGTCAGACACCTTCTGTATATCTTCCCGCACCTGGACCAGAGCGTGTTCAAAATCTTGCAGTTCAGCTGGGATATTATTGGCAGGTTTGTCAGGCACACTCCGGAGATCAGCGGAGAGCGTTGCCACATAGACATTACCGATAGCGACACCCGGTGCGCCAGCAATCCCGACAAAACGCTTCGCAGTCACTGGCTCATCATCCTGTTTTGCAACGGCAAAGACATCCAGAATGGAACCAGTCGCTTCGGCATGAGCAATCACACCCGCAAGCTGAGCCGACAGAGTAACCATGAAAGCCTCTTCAGACTCATCAAAGCGTCGAACCTCACGCTGCTGTACAACTAAGACACCATGAACTTTCCGCTGATGGATGATCGGCACACCCAAGAAAGCGTGGAAGCGTTCCTCACCGGTCGATTGAAGATAGACAAACGAAGGGTGGGTGAAGGCGTCTTCGAGATTGATCGGCTCTGCACGAGAACCAACTAGACCAACGATACCCTCTGTCGACGATAGAGAGACTTTACCAACCGCATCTTGATTCAGACCTTCGGTGGCGCGGAGCACATAACGATCCGTTTGCGAATCGGTTAGGTAGATGGAGCACACCTCGGTAGACATCGTCTCACGAATGCGACGCACAGTAAGGGAGAGTACCGACTCAAGATCGGACTCGCTGCCTACTTCCTGCACTATCTGACGCAATCGAGCGAGCATGCTCATGTGCGACTCCTTTTAGACATTGCTTGTCTAGCGTTTAACAATGCGTGTCAATCGCGGAGACAACTCCCGCATCGCTTTACGATAAACCTCTTTTTTAAACGAGACGACTTGTCCTACTGGGTACCAATAACTTACCCATCGCCAACCATCAAATTCTGGGGTATCCGAACAGTCGATTTTCACTGCCTCGTCATGACTCAACATACGCAACATAAACCACTTCTGTTTTTGACCTATACAGAGTGGAAACTGATTACGACGAATCATACGTTTTGGCAGACGATACCTTAACCAACCTCGAGTAACGCCAAGGATCTCTACATCCTTTTTCGTTAGGCCGATCTCTTCATGGAGTTCACGATACATGGCTTGTTCAGCGGTCTCATCCGCATTGATTCCACCTTGTGGAAACTGCCACGCATCTTGACCACAACGACGCGCCCACAGAACTTGACCCAGCGAGTTAACCAGAATGATTCCTACATTCGGTCTAAACCCATCTGAATCGATCACTTTGTTTTCCTTAAAAAACTTTAACTTATGCTCCTATTGTTCCACAGTACCAACTTTTAAGAAATAGACTATTCACAGTGTCTTGCCAGTCAGCTTCGACACCCGTATTCTCTGCAGCGAAACTTAAACACGAGCGCGTTATGAAACCTTTAGCTATTTTTGATCTAGACAACACTCTACTCAACGGTGACAGTGATCACGCCTGGGGGGAGTTTCTGTGTCAAAAAGGCATTGTTGATGAAACCGCCTACCGAGCCGCTAATGATCGCTTCTTTGAGCAGTACAAAGCGGGCACCATGGACATCAACGAGTTTCTGGAGTTTGCATTAAAGCCACTGACCGAGCACAAAAAAGATCAACTGGATCGATGGCACAGCGAATTCATGTCAGAGGTAATTGAGCCAATCATCCTACCTAAAGCCGAAGAGCTCCTAGCCAAACACCGTGCTGAGGGTGATAGACTGATGATTATCACAGCGACTAATAGCTTCGTTACCGGGCCCATCGCCAAACGATTAGGGGTGGATGAATTTCTTGCCACTGAGCCGGAACAGCTCAACGGCGCCTACACAGGCAAAATAGCGGGCACACCCTGCTTTCAATCTGGCAAAGTCACCCGACTCAACGAGTGGCTCAAAGAGAACAACGCCAACCTCTCTGGCAGCCACTTTTACAGTGATTCAATCAACGACCTACCG
>CATEEE010000024.1 GCA_949499045.1 Marinobacterium sp. xm-d-530
CCAAGCAGAACGGGGAGGGTGCATCAGCGCAACCTGCACCGCGTCAAAAACAGCCAAGGGGAAATAGACCGGCGGAAGGTACACCCAAGCGTAAACCCCGTCGTTTTGGCGGTCCCCGCAAAAAACCGGTTAACCGCGATCTGTAATACGTTTTAATCGATAGGTTATCCAGTCATCCGCTTTGAAAAGAGTTTCGTATCTTTTTTTATGAAAGAGACACTTTATTACGACGGAAAATGTTCGCTCTGTGTTGCCGAGATGGATAAATTGGCGGACATAAAGGGCGAGCAGCTAGAGCTGCAAGATATTCATCAGTTATCGGATCAACTGACAAAAGATGAGCGCGTTAACATGCTTAAAGTGCTTCATCTTCAACGTGGGGATCAGTGGATAACCGGCATCGATGCCAATATAGCGGCTTGGCAACACACACGCTGGGGTTGGATTTGGCGCATACTAGGCTGGCCAATTATTAAACCCATTGCCAATATTGCGTATCAACGTTGGGCGCGTTGGCGATACGACAGACTCTATACGAAATAACTTAGGTTCATTAGACTGTCGTCACTATCTAACCTTATAGGCTGTCGCTGTGTTTATTGAATTAACCGATCTCTTCCTGCTGACCCTGGTAGCGGGTGTTATCTATGTTTGGTACAAAGGCTTAGCTGTTAGAGAACGCGCACTCAAAGCAGTGGAGAGTTATTGCAACAAGTTGGATCTGCAATTACTGGATCAAAATGTCTCTCTGCGTGCTCTTTGGTTAAAACGTGATGACAGAGGTCGCTTGGCACCCTGGCGTCGTTATCAGTTTGAATTTACCACGACAGGTGATCAGCGCTACCGTGGTCAGGTCGTGCTTCTCGGTAATCGTCTTGAGAGTATCACCTCAGAGGCCCATAAGTTTGAAGATTAGTCATGTCTAAGCTCAATTTTGATAACACTTATGCTCGTTTACCCTCTCACTGGTATCAGACAGTCTCTGTCACCCCTTTAAAGAATACTCATCTAATCAGCTTTAATGCGCCACTGGCCCAAACATTGGGCCTCAACCCCTGTGAATGGGCGCCTAGTCAATTGGTTGATACTTTCACCACTGAGCAGGGCCCAGAAGGCGCTGAACCCTTGGCAATGAAGTACACCGGTCACCAGTTTGGTGTCTATAACCCAGATCTCGGTGATGGGCGTGGTATCTTGCTTGGCGAGCATCTTGATCCCTCTGGCAATCGATGGGATCTGCATTTGAAAGGGGCGGGTAAAACAGCGTATTCGCGCTTTGCTGATGGTAGGGCGGTGCTTCGCTCTAGTATTCGTGAGTACTTAGTGAGCGAAGCGATGTTTGGCCTGGGCATTCCCACTACTCGTGCTTTAGCCATTTTTGGCAGTGAAGAGTTTACCCTTCGTAATGGAGCAGAACCCTGTGCCCAAGTACTTAGGGTGACCCCTTGCCATATACGCTTTGGCCATTTTGAGTACTTCTATTACTCCGGCCAGCATGAGGATCTGAAAAAGCTTGCTGATTACGTGATCGATCGTTACTACCCTGACGCGAAACAGGCTAAAAACCCCTACTTATTTATGTATCAACAGGTTGTAGAGCGCAGTGCCTATCTGGTTGCTCAGTGGCAGAGTTATGGGTTCGTTCATGCCGTCATGAATACCGATAATATGTCGATTATTGGTGAGACCTTTGATTATGGGCCGTTTACCTTCATGGATCGATACGAGCCAGACCATATTGCTAATAAAAATGATGAGCGTGGTCGATACGCGTTCAGCAATCAGCCCAGTATTATGCAGTGGAATCTGGCGGCTTTAGCTCAAGCTTTGATTCCTCTGATTGATAAACCCGATTTAGAAGCACAATTAGAGAGATTTTCAACGCTCTACTTTGATGCGTACTACACTAAATTATCCCAGCGACTCGCGTTGCCTAATCCCGGTGTCACACATAAATCGTTGATCGATGAGATGCTATTGCTGATAGAAAAACAGCAGGATGATCTCAATCGTTTTGTTCTGGCCTTAATGAGCCTAGAGCAGGGTGAATCTTTGGGCGGCAATGTCGACGCTCCTGAGACGTACACTGAGTGGTTAAGTCGGTTCTATGCGATACGTCATTCAGAAAAAGAGCAATTTAAATCACGTTTGGATTACGCAAAAACCTTAAACCCTGTCTATATTTTACGTAACTACATGTGTGAAGAGGCGATTCGCGACGCTCACGAGGGCGACTATCAACGCGTGAATCATCTGTTAGCCATGGTTCGTGAACCGACAAAGTACTATGCCGACTTGGCTGACTATTCAGATGCTCCACCGAAATGGGCAGAGGGAATCTTTTTAACCTGCTCTTCATAGGGTCTTCAAGCGCACCGTACTTTCAATAATCATAGGAGAGTCTGGTGCGCAATTTACTGCTAGCCTTTGATGGCACTTGGCAAAAAACTGATTCGGATTTGAGTGATGGCGATCAAAGCAGTCATGTTGTCCAGTTAGTAAAGGCACTTAATAACGCCGATACAGAGACTCAACAGCTGGTCCATTACCTGCCTGGAGTCGGCACCTCCGCTTGGCAACAGATTCGAGGAGGCATCTTTGGCTGGGGACTCTCTGACAAGATAGCCGAAGCTTATTTATGGTTAATGGAGCATTATCAAGTTGGCGACCGGATCTTCTTGGTGGGCTACAGTCGAGGTGCTTTTGCGGCGAGAAGTCTATCGGGACTTATCGATCGATTGGGTCTACTTGGGTTGGAACATATCGAAAATTTTGATGCTTGCTACCAGCTATACCGACGCGGTACCCGCCGTGAACAAAACCGCTTCAAAGCCCAGTTTTCAACACCCATTCAGATTGAGGCGATTGCTGTTTGGGATACGGTAGGGTCGTTAGGCATCCCGTTGGGCAGCTTTAAACAGTTAAACCGTTATCTTTGGGGCTTTCATGACACACGCTTAGCCTCCAATGTGAAGCGAGGTTTTCAAGCACTGGCCATTGATGAGCATCGCGCTGATTTCATACCAACACTCTGGTCACCCAAGCTTGAAGTGCATCAGAGCATAGAGCAGCGTTGGTTTGCTGGATCGCACGGGGATGTTGGCGGTGGAACAGAGTCAACTCTCTCAACCCACTCTTTTCAATGGATAATAGACTCACTTATTCAATCGGGTCTGCAGCTATATGCTGGCTCTTTAAACGCTCAAGCGTCCAGTGTTGAACTACCTCACGACTCTTTCGATGAGTTTCTGGGTGGTCTTTACGACTGGTTTACCGATCGTCATTGGCGTCCAATAGGCACTTGTCAGAATCGATTTGAGACGATTGATCCGAGTGTGTTTGAGTTGATGAACAACTCTGACTACCGCCCTAAAAATAGGGTAGGCCCTTATCTATCCTCCTATTTATCTCACCAATTGTGTGAAATTGATCATCTATATCAGTTTCAGACTTGTTTTCTCGACGAGGAAGAGGGGATACTGAACGCCTCTTAGATTTCAAGGAATGAGTGTGAAAGTTTGGGTTGATGCAGATGCGTGTCCTGTGGTGATTAGAGATATTCTCATCAAGGCAGCACTCAATCGAAAAGTAGAGATGGAGTTCGTTGCAAACCACTTCTATCAGTTACCTAATTCTCCCTATTTAAACTGGCGTCGAGTGCCTCAGGGTGCTGATCAGGCTGATCAAGAGATCGTTGATCGAGTGGCCGCTGGTGATCTTGTTATCGCCACGGATCTGCCGTTGGCTAATGATCTGATCGATAAAGGGGCTCGCGTGCTTACCCATCGTGGTGAGGCCTTAACAAAAGAGAACATCAAAGCGCGCCTAAATCTGCGTGACTTCTACGAAACCATGCGTGCTAGCGGAATTCAGTCTGGTGGCCAATCGGGTATGAGTCAGGCGGATCGTCGTGAGTTTGCCAACGCATTGGATCGTGCTTTAACCTCTGCACAGCGTCAAGCGAAGCAGGGAGGCAGTGCATGAGCTCATTGTTAGAGGTGCTAATCTCGCTCAATCTTGATCTGGTCGCGCTGATCTGGTTTTTAATCTGTTTTAACGGCTATTTCATCTACGCTAAACGAGCCAGTTATCGCGTCACCTGCCTGGCTAGTCTAATGCACCTCTATCGTAAAGAGTGGATGCGGGCGGCTTTGGACCGTGAGGTGAGGGTGGCTGATACCACGACTATTACTAACCTAGAGCGCGGAGTCACCTTTTTTGCCAGTACCACGATGCTGATTTTAGCCGGTCTTTTGACCCTGCTTTCTCGCTCTGATATGGCGATCGATCTTCTCTCAGAACTGCCGTTCACAGAGCCGATGACACGAATTCAGTGGGATTTGCGAATCATCGTTTTGATGGTGTTGTTTGTTTACGCATTCTTCAAATTCACCTGGTCTATTCGCCAGTATGGGTTTGTTTCAGTGATGATCGGTGGCGGCCCTAACCCTAAAGAGAATGCCGACCCTCGAACGCTGGATATGCATGCTGAACGTTCTGCTCGTATGGCCAGTATGGCGGCAAATAACTTTAATGCCGGCCTCAGGACCTACTACTTTGCCATTGCAGTGCTGGGGTGGATGGTGAATACCTGGCTCTTTATGATCCTATGTGCAGTGGTTGTTTGGATTCTCTATCGTCGTGAATTCAGCTCTTCGACACTCAGAACCTTAATGATGAGTACGGATATCAACACTAAGGGTTGAAATTAGATTGGCATCCCCCATATCTGATTGAGTGTTAATCAGTAACTTGGGAATTCAGGTCTAAGCTATGACAACCGAAACGAAACAAGAAACCCTTGGCTTTCAAACCGAAGTGAAACAGCTGCTTCAGCTGATGATTCACTCTCTATACTCCAATAAAGAGATCTTCTTACGTGAATTGATCTCTAACGCTTCAGATGCGGCCGAAAAGCTACGTTTTGAAGCGCTGTCTAACGCCGACCTCTACGAAAATGAAGGTGAGCTTCGTATTCGTGTCTCTGCGGATGAAGAGAACAATACCATTACCATCGAAGATAACGGCATCGGTATGTCGCGCGATGAGGTCATTGAGCACCTCGGTACCATTGCTAAATCGGGTACCGCTAGCTTCCTTCAAAACTTGACCGGCGATGCGGCAAAAGATTCACACCTTATCGGTCAGTTCGGTGTCGGTTTCTACTCAGCCTTCATTGTGGCTGATCAGGTTGATCTATACACCCGTCGTGCAGGTTTAGACGCTGCAGAAGGTGTCCACTGGTCCTCTAAAGGTGAGGGTGAGTTCGATATTGCCACTATCGATAAGCCAGAGCGTGGTACGCGTATCGTCATGACGCTGAAAGAGGATGCGAAGGAGTTTGCCAGCGATTGGCGTCTACGCTCTCTAGTGACTAAATACTCTGATCACATCGCTTTGCCAGTGCAGATGGAGAAACAACCCATGCCGGCCGAGGGTGATGAAGAATCATCGAAAGACGCGCCCGAGATCGAAACAGTTAACAGCGCAACGGCACTTTGGACTAAGAACAAGTCAGAAGTGACTGAAGAGGAGTACAAAAACTTCTATCAGCACGTCTCCCATGATTTCCAAGAACCAATCAGTTGGGCTCATAACCGCGTTGAAGGTAACTTAGAGTACACCAGTCTTCTCTACCTACCTTCTAAAGCCCCTTACGATCTATGGAACCGTGAAGCGCCTAAAGGACTTAAGCTCTACATTCAGCGTGTCTTTATTATGGATCAAGCGGATCAATTTTTGCCGCTGTACCTTCGCTTCATTAAAGGCGTAGTCGATTCGAAAAACCTCTCACTTAACGTCTCTCGTGAAATACTTCAAAAAGATCCTAACGTTGATAAGCTGAAATCTGCTTTGACTAAGCGAAGCCTCGATATGATTGAGAAGTTCGCTAAGAAGGATGCTGAGAAGTACCTAGAGTTCTGGAAAGAGTTTGGTCAGGTCCTAAAAGAAGGGCCCGCAGAAGATCATGCCAACCGTGAGCGTATTCTGAAACTGATGCGTTTTGCGTCAACTGAGAACAGCAACGGTGATCAGAACGTGAGTCTCGATAGCTACATCGAGCGAATGGGCGAAGATCAAGACAAGATCTACTACCTAGTGGCTGATAGCTACAATGCAGCTAAAGCGAGCCCGCATCTAGAGATCTTCCGTAAAAAGGGTATTGAAGTACTGCTTCTAACAGAACGTATCGACGAGTGGATGATGAGCCACTTGATGGATTACTCTGGCAAGTCATTCCAAGACGTCACCAAAGGCGAGTTGAAACTCGACGGCGAAGAGACTGAAGAGAGTAAAAAGGCTCAAGAGGAGCAGAACGCGCAATACGCTTCATTGATTGAGCGTCTTGGTGGTGTATTTACTGATCGTGTCGACTCAGTTCGTGTCTCGCAGCGTCTAACCGACTCTCCAGCCTGTTTAGTACTGGGTGATTACGATATGGGTCTACAGATGCGTCGTATCATGGAAGCGGCTGGTCAAGCGGTTCCTGAGACTAAACCGGTCTTTGAGTTCAACGCAGAGCATCCACTGATCGGTAAGCTTGATCAAGAGTCTGACGAAGATCGCTTCGCGGATCTAGCGATGATTCTACTGGATCAAGCTCAACTAGCGACCGGTGGTCAGCTAGACGATCCAGCTGCTTACACAGCGCGTCTGAATAAGCTGCTGCTTGAGTTGAGTGCTTAAACACTCCGCTTGACGAAAAAAGGCCTGACACTGTCAGGCCTTTTTTGTGGATGTCATGCTAAAGCCAGACAACGGTGCTGTTAGCTAACACTATCGCAGTCTTTTCAAGACTGCTCCAACAGTGATTAGTTTTGTTGGAGCGGTCTAAAAGGCCGCGATGTTTGTTGGAGCCATCTCGAAGAGGTGGCGATTTGAGGTGACAGGCCTTCAGCCTGTCATCCGCTGGTACTGTTAACCCTTTACTTTGGCTTTACGATACAGATCCACACTGAAAACGATTAAACCGACCCAAATAAAGGCAAAGCTGATGAAACGCTCGACGCCGAAGGCTTCATTTAATATGAATACAGCGCTTAGAAACTGCATGAAAGGGGCGATGTAGTTTAGGAAACCTACGGTACCTAAGGGAAGCTTTCTGGCGGCTGAGGCAAACAGAATCAACGGCACAGCAGTCATAACGCCTGCGCCAATCAACTCCCAGGTAAACGCCCCGAAATGATCAATACCTTGGTTATTAAGAAGGCTGAGATAGATCAGCGCGATCGGAAGCACGATCAGTGTTTCGATCAATAGCCCGCTGACCGAGTCGACCGCTATCTGCTTACGAACAACCCCGTAAAACCCAAACAGCAAAGAGAGGCTGACAGCGATCCAAGGAAACTCACCCATCGCGACGATTTGCCAAATAACCCCGACGGAAGCAAAGAAGACCGATGTTTTTTGTAACCTATTGAGCTGCTCTTTAAAAAAGATCAGCCCCAACAAAACTGCAACCAGTGGTGATAAAAAATAACCCAAGCTAGCAGCAATTAACTGCCCACTGCCTACCGCCCAGATGTAGATCCACCAGTTACCACTGATGAGCAGTGATGAAATGGTTAACCAGAACAGTGTCTTTTTGGATGTTAACATCGTCCAAGTGGAGCGGATTTTTCTCTGCAGTAGAATCAGCAATCCCACAAAGAAAACACACCAGACGATACGGTGTGCTAACACCTCGTCGGCAGGTACTTCGGCGAGCAGGGTAAAATAGAGTCCAAAGCAGCCCCAAATGATATACGCTAGGGAGCCTTGGAAGAGCCCTTGTCGATACTCTTTTTGATGTTCTGATTGTGACGCTGTGATTGGGTTCAAGCGTCTAGCTCGACCATATCAGGGTGCGATTTAAGCGCATCGATCAATGCATCCATCTCTGCATCAGTACCAATCGTGATACGAAGGAAGTTGGCGATCTCTGGACGACTAAAGTGACGAACCAGCACCCCTTTAGTTCGTAGATAGCCCATTAACTCACCACCCTCTATAAATCTGTGCTCGGCAAATAGGAAATTGGTGGCTGATGGAAGTATGTTGAAACCTAACGTTTCAAGGCGTTCACGAGTGGTTTCGCGCGTTGCGATGATTTTGTCACACATCTCAGTAAAGTAGGCAGTGTCTTTCAATGAAGCGACCCCTGCGGCAATCGCTAGCATATCCATAGGGTAACTGTTGAAGGAGTTTTTAACTCGATTCAAGCCGTCGATCAGATGTGGTTGTGCGACAGCATAACCGATGCGCAAACCAGCAAGTGAACGCGATTTAGAGAAGGTCTGCGTCACCACAAGGTTAGGGTATTGATCCACCAGTTCAATGGCGGACTCCCCTCCAAAATCGACGTAGGCTTCATCCACCAAGACAACCGTTTCAGTGTTACGTTCGAGTAGGTTTTTGATCTGTTCTAACGGCAGTGCTAACCCTGTTGGGGCATTCGGATTGGCAAAAATGATGCCGCCATTCTCTAAGGGGTAATCCTCTAAAGAAATTGAGAAATCATTATTAAGCTTTTGATTTCTAATATCAATTCCGTAAAGGTCAGCATAGACATCGTAGAAACTGTAAGTAATGTCTGGTTTGACTAGTGGCTTCTCTTGGCGGAAGAACGCCATAAACGCATGAGCCAATACTTCGTCTGAACCATTACCCACAAATAGATTTTCGCCAGGTACACCCAGAGTGGTTGCAAGCTCATTGATAAGAGCTGAAGACTCAGGATCTGGATAGAGGCGCAAGCGATCAGACTCAAACGCGTTTAATACTTCCTGAACCCCATGAGCAGGGGGGTAAGGATTCTCATTGGTATTGAGTTTAACTAAGTTGGCAACCTTAGGTTGTTCACCGGGTGTATAAGGAACGAGATCATTGATCTGCGGGCTCCAAAACTTACTCATAACGAAACCTTACAAATGGATAAATTTGAGTTGGGATAGTATCAGATGCGAAGTAGGGAAAGAAGAAGAGGTCGACCGGTGTCAGCTATTGATACTGCCACCGGTCGGGATTACCGAACTTGACCTCAATAATTAAGGTCAACTTCAGTAGTTCACATATAAACAAAGTTATACTGCGACCACAACCTTTTTTAATAAAACTTAGGTAGTATAACTCTGCCTAGTAAAGTTCGTCGTAAGCGTCACGTAACTGACTGGCTAGAACGCGATCCTCCATAATGTCTTCGATCTGACGTCTGCGCTTGGCATTGTATCGGGATCGGTTACGTTGGCTCTCTTGCTCTTCGAATTGATCATTCCAATCGTTGAGGTCTTCGATCTTCTCATTGACACGGACTTTGCTGCCCATCTCTTAATCTCACTCTATAAAATTGATCGCTCAGTTCTGACGACAGTCACGGTCGAGGGTTACCGTTAATGCGGAATATAGTTCATGCTTAGATTTTTAAGAAAATTAATTTTTTCAATCTAATTTAAAGAAAAATCGATATTTTAACTATCTATAACGTTGACCTAATCAAGCGCCTGAGAGAGGATCGCTTCTTTACGAGAAATGAACGCATGCACCTGTTAAGACTCTCTCTGCCGGTTCTGTTTGGCTACCTCCCTCTTGGGATGGCATTTGGCGTGCTATTCGTTACCGAGTTGGGGTTGGATTGGTATTGGGCCGTCGCGTTCAGTGTCATTGTGTTTGCGGGCTCTGCTCAGTTTTTATCGGTTGGTTTGATAGCAAACCATGCAGGTCTGTTCGAGGTGTTCGTAGCGGTCTTACTACTGAACAGTCGCCACATTTTTTATGGTCTGACACTGCTATCAACACTGCAGCTAAAAGGGTGGCGTAAGGCCTACATGGTCTTTTCATTGACGGATGAGACCTTCTCCTTAATCACCGGGCTGCCAAAAGAGAGTGGCTTGCAGCAGAAAGACTATTGGCGTTTGGCAGGCATTAATCAGAGTTACTGGGTTTTCGGGACACTTGTTGGAGCTCTACTGGGTGCCCAGATGACACTGCCTGATTTAGGTTTGGAGATAGTCCTGCCGGCACTCTTTGTGGTATTGGCGGTTGAGCAGTATCGAACGCATAGAGCAGCAGGTTTGATGCTGATCGCGTGCCTGATTGGGCTAGTCGCCATCTGGCTTTGGCAAGATAAAATGCTGTTGCTATCGATCAGTACCGCACTGGTTCTAATATTAATTAACTATGTGAGGCAGCGATGGACCAGACACTCTATCTAATGAGCTTTATAGCCGTAGCTGCTTTGGCAACAGTGGCAACGCGAGCGCTGCCATTTCTCTTTTTGGCGCGTTACAGTCAGCATCCACTTTTGGAATATCTGGGCCGCTATCTGCCGCCTGTTTTGATGGTGTTGTTGGTAGTGTATGCCGTATCCGATCTGCCGATGGTCAATCAACAGTGGGTAATAAGCCTAGGGAGTTTAGTGGTGGTTGCCGTGACTCAGTGGTTCAGCAAAAATGCACTGCTCAGCATTACGCTGGGCAGTCTGTTGTACATGTTGTTGAGTTAAATACCACAGTACATAACGTGCAGAGTGCTTATGATTCGTTGTGCACGATCTCCTTCAAGTGAGTAGTAGATCGTTTGCGAGTCACGTCGTGTTTTAACGAGTCCGTCGCGACGCAGCACCGCTAGGTGTTGTGATAGGGCAGACTGGCTAAGATCCAAATGCTCGTTTAGCTCAGTGACAGAGAGCTCTTTACCTTCTAGGTAACAGAGAATCATCAATCGACTACCGTTCGCTAGCGCTTTCATTAAACTCGCGGCCTCTTTTGAATTTTTACGCATTAGCTCTAATGTATCTGCCGGTAGGCGCTGGGTATCTGTCATATTTGAACTCGGTAATGGTCATTCCCGGAAGGGATGTTGTTTTGCTTAATTAGCAATTTTGAATATAACGACTTGATGGGTGTTTGTAAATTTTTATTAGTGCCTCGCATCTTTTAATGGCTCTTAATTGCCCTGTGTCATGCTCATTTCGATCGTTAAAGCTATACTGCAATGAATCGCACACTAGATGGTAGGAGAGTAATTATGTTCCAACGACTACTGGTCACCAGTGAAGAGTCACACTACTCACCGCAGCCACTGTTAAAAGCGTCAGCGCTCTGTGCCGATTCGGGTCATATTGAGTGGTTTCAGTCGGTCTATAACTCAGCGTTTGAAACGGCCACATCGGAAGATCAATCCTCTCAAGAGGATGCATTAGCGCTCTATGTTACCCATCGGCTTAATCAAGCTGAGCGACATATTGAAGATCTAGACCTTCCTCAGGATGTTGCGGCTGATGTTCGTTGGCACCCTAGCTTTCTTAAAGCGGCACTTGAAGAGTCTGATCGCTATCAGCCTGACTTGATGGTAGTGCCTCGAATCAGAAAACATGATCTGTTGGATTGGCTAATGGGTGGCGATGAGCAAGAGTTGGTCCGTCTTCTTCATGAGCCGGTATTGCTAGCCAATGATCAACCTTGGCAGGCTCACCCAAGAATTGCAGTAGCCATCGACCCTTTTCACCTTGACAGTCGTAATCACAATATGGAGCAACAGCTGCTTGAGGTGGCGGATCATTTCGCCCAGTTGCTGTCAGCTGAACTTCACGTCGTTCACTGTTTTCAAACGCTTCCGCAGAGCGTCATCTTTGACGAGCACCTCGTTGAGGATTTCGAATCGCTTCAGAAACAGGTAGGCGAGGAGCACCGTCAAAGAATCGAATCGTTAATTGAACCTCTTAACCGACCATTGGGTTCGCCCCTGCTTAAATTGATTATCGGGGATGCAGATGAAAAACTGCCGGAGTTCTGTCAGCAAGAGAAGATCGATCTATTGATTCTGGGCGCACCAGAGAAAGGGTGGGTGGAGCGCTTCTTGATGGGCAGCACCACCGCACGTCTTTTAAATCGAATAGAGTCGGATATTTTGGTCATTCACGACCAATAACACGGTTTAAAGATCGAACTTAGCCCAAACGGGTGCGTGGTCAGAGGGTTTCTCCATACCACGAATATCAAGATCGATGCCGGTCTCTAGGCATTTTTGCATAAGGGGCTTGGTCGGCATGATCGCATCGATACGCAGACCTCGTTTAGGTGTGTCTTCAAATCCGCGACTGCGGTAATCGAACCAGCTGAACAGGTCGTTGGTCTCTGGGTGTTGTTCACGGAATGAGTCGACCAATCCCCAGTCATGAAGACGTTGTAACCATTCACGCTCTTCTGGTTGGAAGCTGGTTTTACCACTTTTCAGCCAGCGCAAACGGTTCGGTTCACCGATACCGATGTCGCTATCGGTCGCAGAGATGTTCAAATCCCCCATCACTAGAAGATTGCTGTTGGGATCATTGTCATTTTGCAGATACTCACTGAGGTCCGCGTAGAATTTGCGTTTAGCAGGGTACTTGGTCTCGTGAGCGATATTTTCACCCTGTGGAAAATAGCCGTTAATGACTCGCAGCGTCTCGCCTTTAGCCGTTTTGAAATCTCCGATTATCATACGGCGTTGTGCATCGTCCTCATCAGTCACAAAGCCTCTCTGGATCGCTAATGCGGGCTCTTTAGAGAGAAGGCAGACCCCGTAGTGGGTCTTTTGACCGTGGAAATAGGCGTGGTAACCCAGCTTTTCCATCTCTTCGATAGGAAATTGATCATCATGTACTTTGGTCTCTTGAATACCGATGACATCTGGTGAATGGCGATCAACCAACGCTTGTAATTGATGAAAACGCGCACGAATGCCATTGGTATTAAACGAAACAACAAACATAACAACCTCCAAAATTTAGTGGCTTGGATGCTACCGAAAATGGGATAGGGTTTAAAGGCCAGTCTTATATCTTCATAGCGCCACTCAATTAGATCATTTGCCCTTCTTAATTGGATGAACCCCGTCACACAGGGTAAGCTTAAGTAATTGAATATTAACGATCTCGAATAGGTAGAGCATGAGCGGTTACGATTACGATCTTTTTGTTATTGGTGCAGGGTCTGGTGGTGTGCGTGCGGCGCGTATGGCGGCAGCAAAAGGCGTTAAAGTGGCCGTAGCAGAGGATCTCCATTTGGGAGGTACCTGTGTCAATGTTGGTTGTGTTCCGAAAAAACTCTATGTCTACGCCTCAGAGTACATGCAAGAGGTCGAAGAGGGTCGCGGCTTCGGTGTTAATGCCGATTCAGTGAGCTTTGATTGGGGAACACTTCGTGATAACAAGAAGAGCGAGATTGCTCGCCTCAATGGCATCTACGGTAAATTGCTGGATAATTCGGGTTGTACTCGTATCAACGGACGTGCAACGGTTACAGGCTCTCACTCAGTCAGCGTGAATGGTGAGACGATCACGGCTGAGCGTATTTTAGTAGCCGTAGGGGGTTGGCCATTTGTGCCCGATATTCCCGGTAAAGAGCACGCAATCACTTCCAACGAGGTGTTCGATCTAGAGACCTTCCCACAGCGGGTGATGGTGGTTGGTGGTGGTTACATCGCTATTGAGTTCGCAGGAATCTTTGCCGGGCTTCAAGCACAAACCGAACTGGTCTACCGAGGTGATCTGTTCTTGCGTGGATTTGATCAGGAAGTCCGCGAGTTCACGGCAACTGAGGTGGCCCGCAAAGGGATTAAGTTAAGTTTTAATACCGATGTTACCAGCATCGAGAAGCGTTCTGACGGTGCGCTTGATGTGACACTGTCAAACGGTGAAGTCCGTATCGTTGATCAAATTTTGTATGCCACTGGGCGTGTGCCTAAAACCGCTAACCTTGGGCTTGAATCAGCAGGTGTAGCCCTTAGTGACAAGGGTGCTATTGAGGTTAATGATCGATTCCAAAGCTCTGTACCGTCAATTTTCGCCTTAGGTGATGTAATCGACCGTGTTCAATTAACGCCGGTTGCCCTAGCTGAAGCGATGTCGCTGGTCGATCATCTCTATGGCAGCGGTGAGGGTGAACTGCCAAACTATGAGTTAATCCCAACCGCCGTCTTTTGTCAGCCCAACATTGGGACCTTAGGACTAACAGAAGAGCAAGCACGTGATCGCTTCGAGAGCGTGGATGTCTATGTCTCTGATTTCAGAGCGATGCGTCATACAATCTCTGGTAGTGAAGAGCGCACACTGATGAAACTGATCGTTGAATCGGCCACTGACAAGATCGTGGGTATTCATATGGTTGGGGCGGATGCCGGTGAGATCTTGCAAGGTCTTGCTGTTGCGGTAGTCGCTGGCGCGACTAAACGTGATTTCGATCGAACGATCGGTATACACCCAACGGCTGCAGAGGAGTTTGTGACGATGAGGCAGAAAACACGTTAAGCCAAACGGCGACGGGTATCAGTTTTTTAAAGACCGATACCCGTGCTTGTTATCGCTTATTGCGCAACCACCAACACCTCTAGATGGTGAAGCCAGCTGTTTTTGTTTAACGTCTCTTTAAGAGATCGTTTTAATTGACTAGGTGTAAGTTGTTTCTCATCCAGTAACGGTTGTATTGCTGGTAGCAGACGAATCTCTAAATCGACTTTTTTCGGTGAGTAGTAGAGATGTAATTGATACCCACTGCTACTGCCGACCGCTTCCATTAATGCTGCATCAACCGCTTCCCTAATGGTACCGCGTGTCGGCATGATCGGGCAGCTCAGTTCATCCAAGTGCTCGTCATTGTAGGTATCGATATGGAAGATGACCTGACTGATCTCAGGGAAAGCCTCTGTCAAAGCACAGACCGCCTGATCACCGAGATAGTGGCCTTCGCTGGCGCTAAGGTGGGGTGCAACCTGAAGGTGCATCTCTAGAATGATCTGGCTTCCCATCGGGCGAGATTTGAAATCATGAACATTAATGATGCCCTCAACCTCATTCACAACGGCACGAAATTCGGCGGCTTGCTCTTCAGGTAGTGCGGTATCAACCAATTCAGTCAGACTGCGTTTAACCAGTCCCCAACCAATTTTCGTGACTAGGCCTGCGACCAATACTGCAGCGACAGCATCAAGCCAAACCCAGCCGAGCATGGCACCTATTAGAGCAACAAACACCACAATCGATGAGAGCGCATCCGTACGAGAGTGCCAGGCATTCGCAATCAATAGATCCGATTTGAGACGTTTGCCGACGGCAAGGCTGTAGCGAAATATCCACTCTTTAGAGATGATGGATATAGCAGCCACAACCAGCGCGGGCCAGGTGGGTACCTCGGCGGCGACACCCGAAAAAAGATTGCTGATTAGCTCGTAGGCCATGCCTAGGCCAACCAGAATTAAAACAACCCCTAACGCAGTGGTACCAACTGTCTCAAAACGACCGTGCCCCCAAGGGTGATCTTCGTCGGGCTCCTGATGTGAAATGCGTAACACCGCAATCACCATAAAATCGGTGGCAAGATCTGAAAGTGAATGAACACCGTCGGCAACCAGAGCAGCTGAGTTGGCAAAAAAACCAACGACGATTTTAGTCACCCCTAAAAAGAGATCGACCGCTGAACCAATGAGTGTGACTTTTTCTGCCTCTTTACGGCGGGTATCCAGTTCGTTTTGCATGAAAGCTCCAAAAATAAACTGTGATAAGGATAAGTGACTAAGCCATTCAGGGCCAGAGTGTCTATTAAATGAATGTGATAAAATTTTGACTATTAATTAATGATTATTGGTATAGCGACATGTCTTCAAACCCGTCAGATACGACACCTAACTCAAGTAGAACGTCGTTTAATAAGTTACCTCAGCTTGTGTTAATGGGTATTGCCGTTGGGGTCGTCACCGCGTTGGCGATGGGGTTGTTCCGTTGGCTAATTACTCTGCCGACAGAGCTAGTCAGCAGGTTAGGGCTTTCGACGTCTGATCCTTGGGTTCTGTTCGCTCTACCTGTAACGGGGGCTGTGTTCCTATGGCTATTTTTGAGTGGTCAATCTAAAGACAGTCGTAGGGTCGGGATACCGCATCTTTTTGAACATCTCTCCTATCAACATGGCGCCTTGCCCTTTAAAAACTTACTGAATCAGATTGTGGGTGCGACCCTTGCAATAGGCACCGGACAACCGGTGGGTAGAGAGGGCCCCGGCGTTCATATTGGGGCAGCAATAAGTAGTTGGCTGGGTACCAAAATTGGTGTCTCTAACAGTTATCAAAGACTACTCATCGGCTGTGGTTCAGCGGCCGCCATTGCCGCGCTGTTTAACACTCCGTTAGCGGGAGTGTTGTTTGCGATGGAGGTCATACTTCTTGAATACAGCTTGGTGGGTTTTACCGCCATTATTGTCGCATCAATTAGTGCCGATGCTGTCTCTAGAGCGATGTTTGGCTCGCCAGAACTGTTGGGCCATAGCCTGAAAAGTAGCGATCTGTTTGCCCATATACCCATTCTAGTACTGTTAGCCGCTCTAATCGGAGTGGCAGCGTTTCTGTTTCATGAGATCGTTACGCGTTTAGCCAAACAGCGTGGGAAATATTGGCAGGCTAAGTTAATTTTCTCGGGTTTAATCGTCGGTGCTCTTGTGGCTTATGAGCCACTGCTGTTCACCCCAGTCCACGAAGTGATGCTGGGTACGCTGGATCAAGCCTATGCAGAACACGCCCTCTACCTATTACTTCTATTCTACCTATTCATACCGCCCCTAGTTATAGGCTTGGGCATACCAGGAGGGATGATAGGCCCCTCACTTACCTTGGGTGCTTTGATTGGCTCTATCCTTGGATATCAGTTGATCGGTACCGATTTTGAGATTGATCAGGCGAGTCTGTCGCTTATCGCGATGGCTGCCATGTTATCAGCGGTTATTCATGCACCACTGGCTGCGCTACTGGCCGTATTTGAGCTCAGTGGCAATGTTCATACCTTGACGTTAGCTCTGACCGTCATCGTTCTGTCAGACCTGATCATGCGATCGCTGTTTAACCGACCTTCGATTTTTGAACGCCTGTTGTTGCTGCAAGGGGTCAGTCGAAATACACAAATCTACAGGCGCGTCATGACCAGTCATAGTGTCAAAGAGCTAATGGTACAGGTGAGTGAAAATGATGCTGATTTTACTCCAGATGAAAAGGGGGTGATTGAGTCTAAAGCGACCCTGCTACAGGCGATAGAACTGATGCAATCGAGGGGTCAAGATGAGCTGCTTGTATCCAGAAAGGGCCGGCCTATAGGCAGGGTATTAAGAGATGATATTGAGCGCTTTTTTAAAGAGGCGAGTGAGTGATTGTTATTTCAAATTAAGGCTGATATTGCAGCTAACCTTAAATCAATAACTTAGGATCACCTTTAAAATCATACTTGATACTTCATTAAAGCTAAGGGTGATATTTATTACGTTTTTTAAAGCTAAGGTTGATACTTTAATTTTAACTAGAAAACAGCTGTAACCCCTGATTTTTAGTACTCTACAGCTTTTTTGAGCTGTAATCTATAGCGTATTTTTAACTGGAAATGAGCTACAAAAAAAGGCCAATACCTGATGCAGTATTGGCCTTTTTTGATTTGAAATATTGTTGGTTATTTTTCAGTCTTCAACGAGAAGTTATGAATTCGTAAAGCGATGCTCCATCAATCTCAATCTTGTTTTTTTGAGTTTTAGTGAATTTGATCTCTCCATTAAGAATCATCCTCTCTAATGGATTGTCATTGAACAGTCTCCCACCAATTTTTTTAGCTCTGCTAACTGATAGTTTACCTTGGCAGTTAGTCTTCAGTTGTTCAGATAGCCAGTTGTAAAATTCGCTCCTATCAAGAACGATACACCTGATTGAATCAGAGCAACGATAACCCGCAATATCTCCAAGGATAATATCGGCTATTAGGGCTCCAAACTTTGTTAGATGTCTATCAAAAACAGAGTCACCTGGCCTCACTTCAATTAAGTCTTTTGAAGTACTTTCACTCAATATTCTTATAGAGTTGATAAGTTTTTCAGCAGATCTGATGTCATATAATGTATCTCTAACAACAGTTGTTTTCCTGATTGTTTTTATCAGGTTGCACTTGCTCAGTGAGGGTAAGTCTAGCTTGTTAATCTCAAGAGCCTTCGCGAAAATAATTGGCGTTACTATGGTGTGGCTTGGTTGATCTTTAGTGACTAACTTCTGTATTGCGGGTTTTAGTGCTTTATCAGTCTCTATGCCTGTCGATTCATATGAGTAAATGAGCTCGTTTATATCTCTTCTGTATAAAAAAGGA
>CATEEE010000025.1 GCA_949499045.1 Marinobacterium sp. xm-d-530
ACCGGCTATGAGAGCCTCTTCTGTTTGTTGCAGATCCACGAGAATCTGGACCATTTCAAGACCGGTAAGATAGGCATTTTGCCCCAAAGACCAGACGTCATGAGTTGTACTCTCTTCATTGAGGGAGGCTTCAACTAACTCACATGCTTGACGAAAACGTGCTTCATCTTCGAATGTATAACGGTTAGATAGAATCTCTAACCAACGATCCAGATCAACGGAACCATCTTCATGAACTGGTTGATCGTCACGAACCTTAACCAATGTAGGCTACTCCTTTATTGCGAGTAGCGAGCTGATACTCTAGCTCAAACTCATAAAAACTGCGTCAGTAATAGAACGACGGTGTTTAACCTATGATGACTTAGAGAAGACACCTGTCGAAAGATAACGATCACCTCTATCACAAATAATGGCGACGATTACCGCGTTTTCAACCTCTTGGGCCAATCTCAATGCGCCAGCAACGGATCCACCTGAGGAAACGCCACAGAAAATTCCCTCTTCGGTGGCTAAACGACGCATCATGACTTCTGCATCTACCTGATCAACATCAATTACCTGGTCGACACGACTCTCTTCAAAAATAGTCGGTAGATACTCCTTTGGCCAACGACGGATACCTGGAATTTGTGAACCATCAGAAGGTTGAAGACCAACAATTTGAACGTTCGGATTCTGCTCTTTTAAGAAACGAGAGGTCCCCATAATGGTGCCCGTTGTCCCCATAGAACTAACAAAGTGTGTAATGGTTCCAGAAGTTTGTTGCCAAATTTCAGGTCCCGTTGTGCGGTAGTGCGCTTCAGGATTATCGAAGTTACCAAACTGGTTCAGAACTTTGCCCTCGCCACGCGCTTGCATAGCCTCGGCTAGGTCTCGAGCACCCTCCATTCCCTCTTCTTTAGTCACTTCGATCAACTCTGCACCGTAAGCGCTCATAGCCGATTTACGCTCTTCACTCATGTTATTTGGCATGATCAACTTAAGCGTATACCCTTTAATTGCAGCAGCCATGGCTAAGGCGATGCCAGTATTGCCCGAGGTTGCCTCGATCAATGTATCACCTGGAGCGATCTCGCCTCGCTCTTCAGCTAGAGAGATCATACTCAACGCCGGGCGATCTTTAACGGATCCAGCAGGGTTATTACCCTCTAATTTACACAGGATAGTGTTGTTATTAGGTGCTTCGATACGTTGCAGTCTGACCAGTGGAGTATTACCGACCAATTCAGCGATAGTTGGGTATTGAGTTGGGCTCATCTCTAATCCGTTATAAGAAATAATTTTATTATTCGATTATATCAGGGTAATCCCACCATCGAAATGATGAATTAGGCCTGAGCAATCACTTGAGCAACCACATAACTCTGCTCATCACTGTAACTTAAAAACCACTGGGTAATGCCGAGTACTTCGGAATGTTCGAAGGCTTTGCCTGTCACCAAAAGATCGGGGCGGCCAGCACTATTTTTAACCACTTCAAGGTGTTGCCAACAGACGCCCTTTGCAATGCCAGTACCCAAGGCTTTGACGGCAGCCTCTTTAGCTGCAAAGCGTTTCGCTAGAAAACGAGCGGGCTGGATAGATTGATCAAACGCCTCAAGTTCATTAGGGGTCAATATTCTCTCTGCAAAACCGGGTGTTCGCTCAAGTGCGCGCTCTACTCTGGAGATTTCAAGAATGTCGACGCCCGTTCCAACAATCATTTAACTGGCCATCGCTCTGGCGTTGAGCATCAGATCACGCATTTCACGTACCGCCTGATCCAAACCAACAAACAGTGAACGGGCAATAATGGCATGGCCAATGTTGAGTTCATTGAATTCTGGAATTTCGGCAATCGGTTCAACGTTGTGATAATGCAGTCCATGGCCCGCGTTGACCACCAGACCTATTGAGTGTGCATAGGTTGCGGCCTCTTTCAGTCGTTCAAGCTCGTCTAGCTGTTCTTGACCTTCGGCTTCAGCATAAGCACCAGTATGTAGCTCAATCACAGGGGCACCCACTCGTTTAGCGGCATCAATTTGTGCCTGATCGGGATCGATAAATAGGGATACTTCGACACCGGCCCTGGCCAAACGATGACAAGCCGACTGAATATGAACTTCATGGCCCACCACATCCAGACCACCCTCGGTCGTTAACTCTTCGCGTTTTTCTGGCACTAAGCAGGCGTGTGCGGGTTTGATCTCTTCAGCGAAGCTGACCATCTCATCGGTGACGGCCATCTCGAAGTTCATGCGTGTCTGAAGCGTTTGTGCCAATAGGAGAATATCGCGATCTTGAATGTGGCGACGGTCCTCACGAAGATGGACCGTAATGCCATCTGCACCTGCATGTTCAGCAATCGAGGCTGCATAGACAGGATCAGGGTATTGAGTACCGCGAGCCTGACGAAGAGTCGCAATGTGATCGATGTTCACACCTAATAAAATACGGTTTGGCTGGATCACTCACTCTCTCCTTTTCTCACTTTAGATCTGGGTTGAAACAGCTCTCTTGATCGCAGCGGTTTGTCACCTAACTGCTCCTTTAAAAACTCTCTCATTAAATACTTTGCCGCTTTTTTAACGCTGGAATCAGTATACTCACCTTGTTCAATGGCGCGAAGCTGATCCCCTGTAAAATGTGCCGAAGAGACATCCTCCACCGCACCTATTCCCTTTAGAGAATCAAAACGATAATACGGTTGATAACAGCCTGACAGATCGCTCCAGCAGCCTAATTCCCGTAATAGAGCCTGTTCAAACATCCGCAGGCTTATCTCATGATCCTGCGATTGAAGCAGATCATTAAGCAGTACTTTGTAGTTGAGGAATAGCGTTGGTGTCGCTTCTAGTGGTTGAAGTAAGCGTTCCAGTAGTTCATTAGCGTAAAGACCGCAAATCAGTGCTTTGCCGCTTAACGTGGGTAGGAGCTCAGCCAATTCGGCTTGATGAAGCGTTTTAAGCTCTGACTGGCCAGCAAAACGAACCGCCAAAACAGTGAAGGGTTGAAGCGTATGACGTAACTTTGATCCGGGTCTTCGTACACCACGAGCGACAACCGACACTTTGCCATATTCAAGCGTAAATAGGTCAACAAGCGCACTGGTTTCACGATAGTGCCGCGAGTGAAGAACAAACGCAGCAACCTGTTCAGTGCGACTGTTCATTTAATCGTGACGATAACCAAGGCTAGCTAAAGCACGTTCGTTGTCTGCCCAGCCGCGTTTCACTTTAACCCATAGGTTCAGCATGACCTTGGCATCAAACATACGTTCCATATCGAGGCGAGCATCACGACCGATCACTTTGATGCGCTCACCCTTATCGCCTATGACGATGCGTTTTTGCCCCTCTCGCTCGACAAGAATCAGAGCACTGATGGTCAATAAACCACGCTCATCTTGAGTAAACTCCTCAATCTCAACGGTGGTACCGTAAGGGACTTCATCCCCTAGATTACGCATTAGCTTTTCACGCACAAGCTCTGCAGCGACAAAGCGTGAGCTACGGTCGGTAATTTGATCTTCAGGGTAGAAGTGCATCCCTTCAGGCATGAAGGACTCAACTACACGCTCTAACTGATCAACGTTATGACCTTTGTGCGCAGAAATAGGCACGATCTGATCAAAATGGCGCTTGCTATTGAGTGTTTCAATCCAAGGTAACAATGACTCTTTGTCTTTAAGTAGATCCACTTTGTTGACTGCCAATATTACAGGACAACGAAGATTCTCAAGCTTAGACAAGACGATTTCGTCCTCTTCTGTCCAAGCGGTACGATCGACAATAAAGACCACCAGATCAACATGACGCAGTGCCTCTGACGCAGCTTTGTTCATGTAACGGTTAAGCGCTTTACCCGTCGCGTCATTATGCAATCCCGGCGTATCGACGTAGATAACTTGAAGATCCTCTTCCGTTTTAATACCGAGAATCTGATGACGAGTCGTTTGTGGTTTTTTTGAGGTGATGCTTAGTTTTTGACCAAGAATATGGTTGAGCAGTGTACTCTTACCTACATTGGGTCGGCCAACAATAGCAACATAGCCACAGCGTGTATTAGCTTCCATGATTACTCCTGCCCCAGTGCAATGAGTGCAGCACGAGCGGCTTCTTGTTCTGCCTGACGGCGACTTGATCCTACACCCTTGCAGCTTTGATCCAACAATTGAACCTGACATGAGATATAGAAGGTCTGATCATGAGCTTCACCAACGACTTTTTCCAGTTGGTAATCAGGCAACGGCTTACGTCGCGACTGCATAAACTCTTGAAGACGCGTTTTTGAATCTTTCACTGACTTTTTCAGATCGATCGCAGCCAAACGCTCTTTGAACAACCCAAGAATGAACTGTTTGGCTGTTTCAAAATCACTGTCTAAATGAATTGAGCCAATGATCGCTTCTACAGCATCAGCCAAAATAGAGTCACGACGAAACCCACCACTCTTCAACTCACCCGAACCAAGGCGTAGGTAATCACCCAAGCCCAGTTCACGACCAATTTCAGCAAGGGTTTCACCTTTCACAAGTTTTGCTCTAAGGCGACTCATTTCGCCCTCTTTAGCCTGTTCAAACTGATCAAACAGCGCATTAGCAATAACAAAGTTTAGGATTGAGTCACCCAGGAACTCTAGGCGTTCATTGTTGCGTTTACCACAGCTTCTGTGGGTTAACGCTAATTCAAGAAGGGATTCATCTTGGTAGGTGTGGCTGAGCTTTCTAGCCAACTCTGAGACAGGTCGTATCAAGGTTTTATCGCTTTAAATTCATCTTTAAAAACAACGACAGCATCAATGTTGCCGTACAGTGGGACGCGTTCTTCGTAGTCTAGCGTGAAGATCAACTCACCACTATCCTGAGTGATCTTAAAAGCATCTCGCCCAGGTAGAGCAACTTGATTAATTGTAAATCGACGCTCAATATCACGGCGAATCTCGGCGCGACTTTTTGAGAGCTCAGCCGGGTCAGCAATAATGTCTTCAATAATACTGACTACGGTTGTATGGGTTGAATAAGGCGTTAACAATTTAAACCCAAGGCTAACGCCAATTGAGCCAACAATAAGAAGTAGCAGTACTGATAGTGAACTGATACCCCTCTGTCGATTGTGATTACCCATACTCAACCTCAGTGCTGTTTACTGAATGGATCGAATCGCTGTGAAATCTGGAATGCTCAATAGTTGAGCCCAATGCATCCAAACACTCACCGCCTTACCAACGACCAACTCATCAGGCACAAATCCCCAATAACGGCTGTCGTTACTGTTATCGCGGTTGTCACCCATCATAAAGTAATGACCCTCTGGCACACGCCAGCCGCCATTCATTACTCGCGCATTCACATCGCGATAGATCTCGTGGGCAACACTACCAAGCTGCTCTTCAACTTGAAGACGCTTAGGATTGATCGCTGGAATCTGAGCAATCAACGTCTGGTTCTGCGGCTCTCCGTTGACAAATAGCACCTTATCTTTGTAAACAATCTCATCGCCCGGCAGACCTATCACACGTTTAATATAGTACACACTCGGGTTTTGAGGGTATTTAAATACCATAACATCGCCACGTTGCGGCTCGTTATTGTCAACAAACTTGATGTTTCCAACCGGTGTACGAAGCCCGTAGTGGTATTTATTCACCAAAATAAAGTCACCGACTTTTAATGTAGGCAACATTGATCCCGAAGGGATCTGAAAGGGTTCATATAGAAATGAGCGAAGAATCAGAACCGCAGCTAAGACTGGAAAGATAGAGCTAGAGAGTTCAGCCCAGTAGGGTTTGTTAACCTTAGGCTCCTCAAAACCCTCCTCCACCATTTTCGACTCTTTGCGTTTTCTAGAGGGGGCAAAAAAAGCAATATCCAACAACCATAGCAGGCCTGTAACTAATGTCACTACGACCAGAATCAGTGCAAAATCTAAGTTCATATTAGCCTCAGTTGTCTACTTTCAGTACGGCAAGGAATGCATCTTGCGGGATCTCAACTCGACCCACCTGCTTCATGCGTTTCTTACCCTCTTTCTGCTTAGATAGCAGTTTCTTCTTACGGCTGACGTCACCACCGTAACATTTTGCCAATACGTTCTTGCGCAGTGCTTTAACAGTCGTACGGGCAATGATCTTGCCACCCAAAGCGGCTTGTATAGCGACATCGAACATTTGGCGAGGAATAAGATCTTTCATCTTTTCACACAGCAGACGGCCACGGTACATGGAGTTATCACGGTGCAAGATAACGGCTAGGGCATCAACCTTCTCGCCATTAATAAGAATATCCATACGAACCAACCTAGCGGCTTCGAATCGAGTAAAATTGTACTCAAGAGAAGCGTATCCACGTGAAACGGATTTCAATCGATCAAAGAAGTCCAACACCACTTCGGCCATTGGCAGTTCATAACTCAACTGAACCTGCTTACCAACAAATTGCATATTCTTCTGGATACCGCGTTTCTCTACACACAAACCAATAACTTGGCCAAGGTAATCCTGAGGTACAAGAATATTGGCGGTGACGATGGGTTCACGCATCTCACGAATACCGCCTGGATCAGGCAGTTTTGATGGACTGTCGATGTAGATAATATCGCCGTTGTTCATCTCAACTTCGTAGACAACCGTTGGAGCGGTTGTAATCAGATCAAGATCGTATTCACGCTCAAGACGTTCTTGAATGATCTCCATATGGAGCATTCCCAAGAACCCACAACGGAAACCAAAACCGAGGGCATCCGATGTTTCTGGTTCGAAGAAGAGAGAAGCATCGTTTAGTGTTAGCTTATCGAGCGCTTCACGGAAGTCTTCGTAGTCATCCGAACTCGTTGGAAATAGACCGGCATAGACCTGTGGTTGTACTTTTTGAAAACCAGGCAGAGCATCGACATCAGGTGTCTTTTGATGCGTCAACGTATCACCCACGGGCGCACCGTGAATATCTTTGATACCGGCAACGACAAAACCTACTTCACCCGCCTGTAAGATGTCAGTTTTGACCTGTTTCGGTGTGAAGATACCGACCATCTCAGCCTGATAGTTCATCCCAGTCGATTTAACCATGATGCGATCTTTGCGGCGTAAGGTCCCTTGAGTCACACGAACCAGTGAGACAACACCCAGATAATTATCGAACCAAGAGTCGATAATAAGGGCTTGTAGTGGTGCTTCACGATCACCCAGTGGTGGCGGGATGACCTCGATCAGCGCCTCTAGAACGTCTTCAACACCCAGGCCTGTTTTAGCTGAACAAGGAACCGCAGATGAAGCGTCAATACCGATCACCTCTTCAATCTCCTGACGAACCACTTCGGGTTCAGCCTGAGGAAGGTCCATTTTGTTCAAGATAGGCAGAACTTCAAGGCCCTGCTCAATCGCGGTATAACAGTTAGCAACCGATTGCGCTTCAACGCCTTGTGCGGCATCGACAACAAGTAGCGCGCCTTCACAGGCGTAGAGTGAGCGTGATACTTCATAAGAGAAGTCAACATGTCCTGGCGTATCAATGAAGTTCAGCTGATAGATTTCACCATTGCGCGCTTTGTAATCCAAAGTAACACTCTGAGCCTTAATCGTGATTCCACGTTCG
>CATEEE010000026.1 GCA_949499045.1 Marinobacterium sp. xm-d-530
TAGGACTTTTAACGAGATCTCAGTCATTAGGCCTAATCCACCCATCGCACCTGCTTGCAAACGAGAGAGATCGTAACCGGCTACATTCTTCATGACCTGACCACCAAATCGAAGCTGCTTTGATTCACCATTGATCAAAGTCACACCGAGTACATGATCACGAATTGATCCATACCAAGGGCGACCTGGACCAGAGACATTAGTAGCCAACGTACCACCTAACGTCGCTTTGCCACCGAAGCGTGGGGGTTCGCAAGCCAACATCTGATTATTTTCAGCCAGCGCAGACTCTATCTCTGCCAAAGTAGTACCTGCACGGGCGGTCATCACCAGCTCGACAGGTTGATAACTGACAATACCCGTGTGACCACTGACGTCAATCGTACGATCCGTCTCAATCTGGCGCCCAATGAACGTCTTACTGCAACCCGCTGATATAGCTAGCGTCTCTTTAGCTTCAACAGCATCACGGACTTGGGCGATCAATTCACTGGTTAAATCAGACACGGAACTCTCCTGCATCGGCATTGCTGTTGGCACTCACCTGAGCATTGGGTGTTAAATCAAGATCCAACGAACGATACTCCTGACAACTTCTTAGGGTCGGGATACCTTTACCAGGATTTAGAAGTTCTTTAGCATCAAAAGCACGCTTCACTTTGTGGAACTGCTCGATCTCTGAATCACTGAACTGAGCTGGCATTTGACGCAGTTTTTCATAACCCACACCGTGCTCACCGGTGATACAGCCGCCCACTTCAACACAGAGTTCAAGAATCTTGCCGCCGAACTCTTCGGTACGCTCCAACTCACCTGGAACGTTCGCATCAAATAGGATCAATGGATGTAAGTTGCCATCGCCAGCATGAAAAACATTGGCAACACGAAGACCGTAATGTTCTGACATTTTCTGCATTTCCAGCAGCACATGCGTTAGCTGGCCACGGGGAATCGTACCATCCATGCAGTAGTAGTCAGGTGAGATACGTCCAACCGCTGGGAAGGCCGATTTACGACCCGCCCAAAGACGTGCTCGTTCATCTTCACTCTGTGAAGTGCGTACTGACGTTGCACCCAATTCACGGAACAGCGTTTCAACAGCTTCGATATGCTCCGCCACCTCTTCATCGGTGCCATCGACCTCACATAATAATAGAGCCTGAGCATCGACGGGATACCCCGCTTTAGCGAAATCTTCAGCGGCTTTAATAGCAAAGCCATCCATCATTTCAAGACCACCAGGGATAATACCCTTAGCAATGATCTCACCAACCGCATCGCCCGCTTTAGGAACTGAATCGAAGCCTGCAACCACCACCTGAGCGCGCTCAGGTTTTGGTAGGAGTTTCACTCGGACTTCAGTTACGACACCCAATAGCCCTTCTGAGCCAGTGAACAGTGCCATCAAGTCCATACCACAGCTATCAAGACCTTCTGAGCCGATGGTGAGTAGTTCCCCTTCCATTGTTAGGAACTGCACGCTCAGTAGGTTGTGTACGGTCAAACCATATTTAAGACAGTGGACACCACCCGAGTTTTCAGCAACGTTACCGCCAATGGTGCAGGCTATCTGCGATGAAGGATCTGGGCCGTAATAGAGGTTGTAATCACCCGCCGCTTCGCTGATAGCTAGGTTACGAACACCAGGTTGAACACGTGCAGCTCTCGCTTCAGTATCGATCTCTAAGATCTTATTAAACTTAGCCATCGACAGAACGACGCCTTCACCATGAGGCATAGCACCCGCACACAAACCTGTACCAGCACCACGTGCCACCACTGGAACGTTCTCTTCGTGACAAATCTCAAGCACCTTCTGTGCCTGCTCAACGGTAGATGGCAAGACAACGATCAACGCCTCTTCGCAATAGGCTGAGAGGCCATCACATTCATAAGGTTTTAGTGTTTCGCTGTCACTGATGACATAGTGCGAATCAATGAACTCACTGAATCGCGCTGCAATGCGTTGACGCTTAGCAACACGATCCGGGCTGGCTACTGCACTTTGCATACTGTTCTCCGACCCCGTTTGGGATTTTTATTGTTGAGCCTGCTGTTGCCAATACTCTATACCAGCTTGAGCACACTCCATATCCTGCATTGGTGTACCAGAGCTCAATCCAATACCACCAACCACTTGTCCGTTTGACTCAACGGGATAGCCACCACCTACGACACACAAACGACCACCCATGGAGGTGTGAATACCAAACACCAGTGAACCGGGTGTACAGGCTGCGTTGTATTCATGAGTCGCTTTACGAGCAGCCGCTGCCGTGTAAGCTTTATCCTGAGCGATGGTGACACTGGTGGTTTTACCACCATCCATACGTTCAAAAGCAATCAAATTGCCTGACTCGTCTGTAATTGCGATGCACATCGGCACACCTATTTCATTGGCTTTGTTTCGAGCCCCTTCCATTAACAGACGAGCATCTTCAATATCTAACCGTTTCAAATCGAGCATAAGTTCACCTCTATAAATTGGGTAGTGAAACAGATCACTTGTGTGATGCTGTCACAAAAACTTACGCAGCTGTCAGCTGGTATGACCACTTAACTTCAAACGACTGCTATGATGCAGGTTAAGCTGATAGCATGAGTTTGCATTCAAACCCAGATGGGGCTTGCGTTTCAATTGATGGCGTGGAAAACTGGTCTGACCAATCCATACCGAGATGCGAAATAGATGAGTCAATCTGCAAGCAGCGCAGTTAATGAAGTCACTCAATATCTGCAAAAATTGATTGCGGATGGCGAGTTAGGGCCGGAGAGTAAGATCCCCTCTGAACGCTCTCTCTCAGCACGTTTAGGTGTATCGCGTGCGATCGTCCGCGAGGCTCTGCACATTCTCTCTGGCAAAGGGATCATTGAAACGCACCATGGTAGAGGGTCATTTGTCTCCTGCGCGGTCACCAGTTCTGAAAATAAGTCCGCTCTGATCAATCTATTCGGTCAAGACCCAAAGGCTGTATTAGAAATTCTTGAGGTCCGTGAACAGCTTGAGGGGCAGGCTTGTTTTCTAGCGGCACAACGAGCGACCGCTCGAGATCAGTACCGTATTCGTGAGGCGTTTAAAAAGATGGAGTCGGTTGCACCCAACTGGGATGCAAATTTAGACCATGAATTCCATAGACGCGTCATAGAGGCATCCCACAATTCGGTATTGATACATACCCTTTCAAGCTTGAAAGAGCTGACACTGATCAGCATTCAAGAGGCGGTAAGAAACTTCAATCAGAGAGGGGGCTTTAAACAGGTAGTCGATAAACACCACAGCGAGATCTATCAAGCGGTAACCACCGGTCAGTCTGCCTGGGCTCGATCGGCTGCCATGGACCATGTTCGACATGTACGAGAGGCCTTAAAAGTGCTGTTTGATGTCGAAATGAAGCGACTGAACGATTTTCAAAGCTCCAGCTCTGGCAAGTAACGCCTGATATGCGCCTTATATTTATCTCTCTTCTTGCTCTATTTATGAGTCTGATGCTGGTAGCGTCTGGCAATGCCTATTTGATGTCACTGATTGGCGTTCGTTTGGGTATGGCTAATACACCGCCAACCGAGATTGGTTGGATTATGACCTTCTACTCTATCGGGTTTGTGATCGGGTCAATGTTTGCCCAACGACTGTTGATAAGAGTGGGGCACATTCGCGCTTTCTCGACCTTGGCCAGTCTTGCGGCTATAGCCGCTCTACTCTACCCCTTTGCGGACGACTTTTGGGTCTGGAGTCTTCTTAGAATTATTGGCGGGTTCAGCGTTGCGGGTCTATTCATCGCGATAGAGAGCTGGTTTAGCGCTGTGGCTAGCGATAACAACCGTGCCACGCTATTCTCACTGTACACCATTGCTGCCTACTCAGCTGCGGCATCAGGGCAGGTCATTCTTGGCCAATCCTCTGGCTTACAAATTTCCACAGCCTTTATCATTGCTGGCCTTCTACTGATAGCGGCCGTCATTCCATTATCTGCGTCACGTCTTCAATCACCTCCGCTTGAGACCGCAGAGTTCATGTCACTGCAGCGACTCTGGCGGAAATCGGCTCTTGGACTTTTCTCGGCATTTTGTGGCGGGCTATTGATCGGTTCGTTCTATGCTCTGGTTCCGCTCTATGCAACATTGAGCAACATTCCAACGGATCAAATTGCCACCTTGATGTCGATATCCGTTATGAGCGCTATGCTGTTCGCCTGGCCAATTGGTTGGCTTTGTGACCGAATCACACGAAGCAAAGTATTAACAGTAACCGCACTAATCGCAGCTCTAGCTGCTTTGGGAGCGTCACTGTTTGGGTCAAATCATTTTGTCCTACTGATTCTGTCTACCTCGATCTTTATGGCAATGATTGCCGCTATTTATTCGATTGCAGTGGCGATTACTAACGATTTGATTAGAAGTGAAGAGCGTGTAGCCGCTTCCTCTACACTGATGCTGAGCTACGGACTTGGCAGTATTGCGGGTCCACTTTTAGGCTCAACGCTTCTGGGATCTTTTGCACCAGGCTCCCTATTCCTCGGGTTCCTAGTGATTCTATTGATTCTGGTTATATTTACACTATTCAGACAGGTACAAAAACCTCCAGTACCTATTGAAGAGCAGGAGCAGTTCGTACCTGCAATGCCGGAAACACAGGTCATTGCTGAGTTTGACCCTCGTACTGAGGATCTACCCGACACTGCGATTGAAGAGTTGTTCCCAGACGAGGTGGTGGAAGCGATACAAGGGGGGAATGAACCCGATCAGACCACCGACTCGATCATTGAGCATGAATCACTGACCGATGAAATTCTAGAGCCCTCAGACGGCCAAGCTAAGCAGGAGTCTGAGCACAGCTTTGATATCCATGAAGAAGCGATTCAAGCACAGGCAGAGGAGACCTCTTCACCGAAATCCTAGGCCTAATTTAAACATCAGCCTAAGTAGCTAAATCCCCCCTGACGATAAAAGTCATGCAGATCCGTCATCGACTCAAAGGCGTGATTGGCAATCGACAGTTCCGATCGTGGCGGGAAACTCTCAGGAACGACAGCCACTGACATCGAAGCTGCCTTGCCGGCAATCGTTCCATTAACCGAATCTTCAATGATTAACACCCGCCATGGCTCAGCGCCGATCAGCTTAGCGGCTTGAAGGAACACTTCAGGGTGAGGTTTAGAGAGTCCAATTTCAGACCCTGAGGCATAGACAGTAATCGGTAAGTTGTGAGTGTTAATGACGGCTTCAATTAATCGTATTGCTGAACTTGAAGCAATCGCCATAGGTACACCATCGCCCTGAAGCTGATCAATGAATGACTTTACCCCTCTCATCAATGGCAGTGTCACCAACCGTTTTTCCATCTCTGAAATAACTTGATCGACCATCGTTTCAACCACTAAGCCTTTTTCCGGATATAGACGCTTCATCTTGGTCATGAAATCAAACGTGGTCGCTCCGGCGTGCTTTTTAAGCTCTTCGATCTCCATATGAATACCAAACTTTGCCAATACTTGCTGCTCCACAAGCTTCCACTGCGGTTCAGAATCGACCAACACACCATCCATATCGAAAAGAACAAACATAAGCACCTCAACAATTTTTAACGATTATAACTATCAATTAGTCGACTTCGTCATGTATTTATAGCGATAACCCTATATATTGTCGGAATACTAAAATTAATTTTGCATAGGGAGATATGCATATGACACGTGAAGTAGTCGTTTTAAGCGCAATGCGTTCACCAATTGGTGCTTTTGGTGGCAGCCTAAGTTCATTGGAGCCAGCAGAGCTAGCGGGCACCGTTATGAAAGAGGCGGTTGCGCGCTCTAAAGCGGATCCTGAAAAGATCCATTATGTGACCGTTGGTAACTGTATTCCTACAGAAGCACGCTACCCATACGTTGCACGTGTTGCCTCGATCCAAGCCGGCCTTCCTATGAACTCGGTTGCGATGGCGGTTAACCGACTCTGTGCATCGGGTCTTCAAGCTGTGGTATCCAGCGCTCAACAGATCGAACTGGGTCAATGCGACTATGCTGTTGGCGGCGGTGTCGAGGTGATGTCACGTGGTACCTACATGGCGCCAGCTATGCGTACCGGTGCTCGCATGGGTGATACGGGTATGATTGATGCGATGGTTTCCGTTCTAACAGACCCATTTGGCGCTGGCCACATGGGGATCACAGCAGAAAACCTAGCTGAAAAATGGGACATCTCTCGTGAAGAGCAAGACGCGTTTGCTTCCGAGTCACAACGTCGTGCTGAAGTCGCGATTAAAGAGGGTCGATTCAAGGATCAGATCGTTCCCATCACGCTAAAATCTCGCAAAGGCGAAACCGTTTTTGATACGGACGAACACCCTAAGCCAGGCACAACTGCCGAAAAACTGAGCGGTATGCGTCCTGCATTTAAGAAAGACGGTACTGTGACAGCAGGTAATGCGTCAGGCATCAATGACGGTGCAGCGTTCCTAGTACTTGCAGATGCTGAAACCGCAAAAGCGAACGGTGAAACTCCGATTGCCAAAATCGTCTCTTACGCGGTTGCCGGTGTACCTAACCACATCATGGGTGAAGGCCCTATTCCATCATCAAAAGCCGCTTTAGAGAATGCAGGTTTAACGATTGATGATATGGATGTCATTGAGTCTAACGAGGCCTTTGCGGCACAGGCGATTGCAGTCTCTAAAGGCCTAGGCCTTCCTGCTGATAAAACCAACCCGAATGGTGGTGCCATTGCATTGGGTCACCCTGTTGGCTGTTCTGGTGCTTTCATCGCGACAAAAGCGATCCATGAGTTACAACGTACTGGCGGCAAATACGCGCTAGTAACGATGTGTATCGGGGGTGGTCAGGGCATCGCGGTTGTATTTGAACGCATCTAAGCGTTTAAACATATAAAAAAACCGGCACTAGCCGGTTTTTTTTCGTGCATTTTTCAATCTTTGTACTACGTTTAAATTATCTAAACCAAAAGGAAATATTATGAGACTGTTACTTGCACTTCTTCTACCCTGGCTTCAATTTTTTACCATCGGCCGCCCTATTGCTGGAATCTTCTGCTTAATACTTCAGCTTACCTTGATCGGCTGGATACCCGCTGCAATTTGGTCAGCCTATGCACTTAGCCAGTACAAGACTGACAAAAAAATCAAACAGGCGATCGGTTAAGCTGAGTAATTAAATCCAAGCGTGTATCACCGGCGTAATAAGCATACCAATAAAAAACAACTCTATTATATGAGGAAATAACATGGTTCAAATTACGCGACGCGGTGATGTTTTACATACCTACGGTGATGTTCCTGCTGCAGGGAGCGACTGCCCAGATTTTACACTGACGGCTGCCGACCTTTCTGAGTTCTCTCTGTCTGATCTTGCAGGCAGAACGGTTGTCTTGAATATCTTCCCAAGCATCGACACTCCAACCTGCGCGACCTCAGTCCGCACCTTTAACGAACAGTTAGCGAGCCATGAAAGTGTTGAGGTGATCAATGTCTCGGCAGATCTGCCCTTTGCACAAGCTCGCTTCTGTGGCGCCGAGGGTCTTGAGCGAGTAAGCAACGCATCCACGTTCCGCAACCCAGAGTTCGGCAAAAGCTTTGGCGTCGAAATCATCGATTCGGGAATGCGCGGGCTGCTGGCTAGGGCGATTGTGGTGATTCGAGATGGCAAAGTTTTGCATTCAGAACTGGTTCCAGAGATTGCACAACAACCAAACTACGAAGCCGCGTTAAACGCTGCAACGGCTTAACACTCCCTACGGGTGCCAGAGTCTAACTGGCACCCTGTTGCTTCTCTTTTTTTGAATAGCTAATTTCCCTTTTCGAGTTCACTCGTCTGCACTAACTTGTTAATCTTCAGTACAAATTGTACTCATTTTTAAGGATTCTTCATGAGCAAACTTGAGATGCTACGTAATAACCCAATCGGTTTGGGTTGTATGAACATGTCACACGCCTATAACACCCCAGTATCAGACGACGAAGCGATCAAAGGATTCCGTGAAGCGTTTGATATGGGTTACCGTCACTTTGACACCGCGACACTTTACGGTGGTGGTAAAAATGAAAAAGTCGTTGGCGAGGCCCTGAAGTCTGTACGTGATGAGATCTTTTTAGCGTCCAAGTGCGTTCTCTACATCGACCCTGAAAAAGGCAAAGCTCTGGATGGCCGCCCTGAAACCATCAAAGCACAGTGTGAAGCCAGTTTAAAACGCCTTCAGACAGATCAAATCGACCTCTACTACCTGCACCGCCGTGACTTTGACGTGCCGATTGAAGAGAGTGCAGGTGCGATGGCCGACCTTATTAAAGAGGGTAAGATTGCGAGCTACGGTCTTTCTGAAATGTCGGCTGAAACATTGCGAGCTGCCCATAAAGAGTGCCCAGTTGCTGCCATCCAGACTGAGTATTCGCTTTGGACTCGTAATCCAGAGATCGCTGTTATTGAAGCCTGTCGTGAACTGGACGTTACGTTCGTCGCATTCAGCCCATTGGCACGTGGCTTTTTAAGTCTCACGATCGATAACCTAGACGAATTGACTGAAAAAGACATTCGTCGTGCCATGCCTCGTTTCTACCCAGAGAACTTTGAGCAAAACAAAGCGCTACTAACTGAATATGTTGCTATTGCTGAGCGTGCTGGCTGCACACCGGCGCAACTAGCACTAGCCTGGATCCGCGCGAAAGATCCTTCAATTGTTTCCATCCCGGGCACTCGCTTCGTCAAGCACATGCGTGACAATCTAGGCGCAGCCGATGTCACACTGAGTAGCAACATTGTTACTGAGTTGGAGCAGCTAATTAATCGCGATACGGTTGCAGGCGAGCGTTACAGTGCCGGCCAACAGACCGAGATCGACACAGAAGAGTTTGCTTAATCATGCGTAGCATCAGCTCCATAGAGGGTAATACACAGAAGCTGGATGGCGGTTCAATGTTTGGCAACGCACCTCGCGCGTTGTGGCAACGTTGGATAGAGCCTGACGAGCTCAATCGTATTCCCTTAGCCTGCCGTGCAATGCTTGTTCAAGAGAGCAGCCCAAAACGGAACATCTTAGTAGAGACGGGTGTTGGAGCTTTTTTTAGCCCCGAGATGAAAGATCGCTACGGTATTCAAGAGCAAGAACACTGTCTGATCAATAATCTGCAAGCTGCGGGTATCTCCCACGAAGAGATCGATATTGTGTTGCTGACTCACCTCCATTTTGATCATGCAGGCGGGCTATTGTCAGAGTGGCAAGAGGGTGAGGAGCCTTACCTGCTCTTTCCCAATGCGAAATACCTGGTCGGCGCAGTCCAGTGGCAGCGCGCAAACGATCCTCATGCCCGTGATCGCGCCTCGTATATCCCTCTATTAATACAGCTACTCAATGAGTCAGGTCGATTAGAGATCATACCCGAGGGCCAGCAGTCAGAAACGCTGGGGGATGGATGGACACTGCATGAGAGCTCAGGGCATACACCGGGTCAAATATTGCCAGAGATCGAGATGCCAGAAGGACCTGTCGTCTACCCTGGAGATCTAATTCCAGGCAGGGCATGGGTTCACTTACCTATCACCATGGGCTATGACCGTTTCCCCGAACAGTTGATTGATGAGAAACGACAACTGCTTGAAGGGTTGGAAAGTCGGGGCGGGCGATTACTATTTGTCCACGACCCTTTTGTGGCAATGGGTCGTGTGACGAAGGATGCTAAAGGCAAGTATTCGGTTGATCAAACTCATGAACAGGTTCGAGCTCTCAACAACTAAGAGCCTGACCATATAGAAGCACGCCATTGATGCAATTTCTGATAACTCTGAATCAGTCGTTGATGGCGTTCTAAACCGGCAAGCTCCATACCCACTGGCTCTAGTCCATAAAAACGAATCGATCCATCCACAGACCCAACCACAGCCTCTACCCTCTCTTTACCGAACATTCGGGTAAAGTTATTGAGATAGTGCTCAAGGGCCATATCTGAATCTAACTCCACCTCAATGACAGCATCTATTGCACGGTAAAAGAGTGCTCGGTCTAGAGTATTATCGTTGTACTGTAAAAAGGCCTCAACCAACTCTTTAGCCTGAGGTAACTGACCCAGGGCCAAGTGAATCAGAAGCTTTAGCTCAAGCAGGGTGAGCTGCCCCCAGACGCTGTTCTCGTCAAACTCGATGCCGATCAATGTGCGGATATCGGTATAGTTATCCAGTTCGCTCTCTTCAAGTCGAACCAGCAACTCTTCTAAGTCCTCATCACACAGCTCGTGCAGACAGAGAATCGCCTCGCGAAACTCCAGTGATTTATTAGTATTATCCCAAATCAGATCCTCAACCGGATAGACCTCAGAGTAGTCTGGTACCAAGATGCGAACAGCCGGCACACCAAGATCATCATAGATCGCTTGGTAAGACTCTTTGCCCATCGATTCCAGAATACCAAACAGCGTTTCAGCTTCCTCTTTGTTCGTACCTGCGAAATCCCAATCAATAAATTCGTAATCAAACGCGTCACTAAAGAAGCGCCAGCTAACGACACCACTTGAATCAATGAAGTGCTCAACAAAGTTATTGGGTTCAGTCAGTTCGTGTGAGTTAAAGGTCGGTGGTGGCAGATCGTTTAACCCTTCAAAGCTACGGCCTTGCAGCAGTTCTGTCAGACTTCTTTCGATAGCGACATGCAGACTGGGGTGGGCACCGAATGAGGCAAATACACCTCCGGTTTTAGGGTTCATTAAGGTGACACAGGCGACCGGGAACTGACCGCCTAAAGAGGCGTCTTTTACCAAGACAGGAAAACCCTGCTCCTCTAACGCTTTGATGCCATCGACAATAGCCGGCCAGCGCTCAAGAACGTGTGATGGAACATCTGGCAGTGCAATTTCTTGCTCCAGAATTTGACGTTTAACGGCACGTTCAAAGATCTCTGAAAGACATTGAACCTGAGCCTCTTCAAGGGTGTTGCCGGCACTCATACCGTTACTTAGAAAGAGGTTCTCAATCAGGTTGGATGGGAAATAGATCGTCTCACCATCCGATCGGCGCTGAAAAGGCAGAGCGCAGATACCTCGCTCTTCATTACCGGAGTTGGTGTCGATTAAGTTGGAGCCGCTTAAGTCTTGATCAGGATCATAGATCTCAAGGGTATACTGATCGAGCAAACCCTCTGGGATATCATCCTCTTCTGTCAATTCAAACCATCGCTCATCAGGGCGGTGCACAAACTCCGCATCGGACAGTTCTTGGCCAAAATACTGATCGTTGTAGAAAAAGTTACAGGAGAGACGCTCTAAAAACTCACCCAAAGCAGAGGCCAGTGCCGCTTCTTTAGTGGCCCCTTTACCATTAGTAAAACACATGGGAGAAGCCGCATCACGAATGTGCAGAGACCAGACGTTGGGGACGATATTGCGCCAAGAGGCAACCTCAATTTTCATACCCAGATCTGCAAGAATCTTTGTCATCTTTGCGATGGTCTGCTCAAGTGGAGCGTCTTTACCTTCGATAAAGGTTTCACTGTCCGTAGCAACGGCCAGTAGAGCTTGAGTATCCTCATCAAGACTCTCAACGACCTCTATCTGAAACTCAGGACCTTCCTGCACTACCTTTTTTACGCTACAACGTTCTATGGAGCGTAGAATACCGGTACGATCCTTATCACTGAGCTCTTCTGGTAGTTCTACACTGATCTTAAAGATCTGTTTGTAGCGGTTTTCAGGATCGACAATGTTGTTCTGAGCAAGTCGAATATTATCGGTAGAGATACCTCTCGCTTCGCAGTAAACCTTTACGAAATAGGCAGCACAGAGCGCCGATGAGGCTAAAAAGTAGTCGAATGGACCAGGTGCCGATCCATCCCCTTTATACCGAACCGGCTGATCGGCGATCACAGTGAAGTCATCAAACTTCGCCTCTAGGCGCAAGTTATCGAGGTAGTTAACTTTAATTTCCATGATCGACTAATCCTTGTCGTTGAGTCTTTTAAGAGAGCTTATTTAGCCGGAATCGAATAAGTGGCCGTCACATGCGCCACAATCGAATCTTCATCACCCGAGTAGATGTAACACTCACCGACCCCGTTTCTTCGACCGACTCGCAGCACACGAGCACGCGCCAACATATCAACGGGCTTAGGTTTACTTAAGAAATTGATGTTTAAGTTACCCGTCACTGTCATCGGCGAAGGACCAATCTTAGTTTGTAACGCGGACCAAATGGCGACATCCGCCATACCCATCATAGTTGGACCAGAGACCGTACCACCTGGACGTAAATGACTATCTTCAACTGTTAAGCGCATCAATACCCAACCGTCTCCCGCCTCTTCAACGGCACCAAAGCCTTCACCCTGCGGAAAGTGGTTTGTTAGAAAATCATTCAGCTCTTGAACCGTTTGTAACACGTCTAAACCCTCTTACACTCTGACTTTATTGAAGTAGTTTTGCAGAATCAGATGGAGTGAATGTGCATCGTCACTGCCACACAACTCACGAATTGAGTGCATACCAAATTGAGGACAACCGATGTCGACAGTTCGGATTCCCACCTCCGATGCCGTAATCGGTCCAATCGTGCTGCCACACCCCATATCGGATCGAACCACAAAACTTTGAACTGGCACGTTTACATCCTGCGCAATGGCGCGGAAGGTAGCACTGGTTTCACTGTTGGTGGCATAGCGCTGATTAGAGTTAATTTTGATGACTGGCCCCGCATTAATCAGCGGACCATGATTCTCGTCATGTTTATCAACATAGTTAGGGTGCACACCATGAGCATTATCGGCTGAGATCATCATAGAGTGGCTGATCACACGATTACGCTCTTCGTTGTTAGGCAAGAGTCGCTCAAGCCACTGCGCCAGCATTGGGCCCTGAGCACCACACGCACTCGCACTCCCGACTTCCTCGTGGTCGGTACAGATCAGGACTGCAGCCTGTTGACCCTCACTATCCAATAGAGACTGCAAACCGATGAAACAGCTCAACAGATTATCCAAACGGGCAGAGGCGATAAACTCCCTGTTCAATCCCACCATTGCAGGCGCTTGAACGTCATAGAAAGAGAGTTCGAAATCAAGAACCTCCGAAACATCGGTCACGCCCTGATCAAGGAGCTTAGATTTAAGTAGAGCCCTGAAATCTTGTTTCTGTTCCGCTTGCCCTAAAAGCACGGGGAGGTGAAGTTGCGGGTTAACTGTTCGGTCTTTATTGGCCTCGCGATCTAAATGAATCGCAAGACTTGGGATGGTCGCAATTGCCTCTTTAAAATCGATCAGCGAGCTATCCAGAGCACCATCGCTCTGGCGATAGGTGACTCGTCCGGCCAACGACAAATCACGATCAAACCAAGGGTTTAACAGGGCACCACCATATACTTCAACGCCTAGCTGCAAATAGTTTTGTCGGTAAAGTTCTGGAGTCGGCTTGACGCGAAGGCAAGGTGAGTCGGTATGAGCCCCCACCATTCTGAAGCCTGCATCAAAGTTGCCGGTATGACGCCAAGCGATAAGCGATGAGCCATTACGACGAATAAAGTAACTCTCACCAGAAACAGGATTCCAAGCTTCATGTTCAAACAGCTCTTTGAAGCCAGCCTGACTTAAACGATCTGCCATCTGCTGTGTAGCATGAAAAGGCGTTGGACTATCCGCTAAAAAGGTCAGTAGATCTTGGTTAAAACGCATTTGTTCCATTACTGTTTCTCCGCACCCTTCTCGAGTACTTCTATTAACCTAACATCAAAAATCAAAGCAGAATTAGGGGGGATTTCACGACTAGGACTGCGGGCACCGTAAGCTAAATCAGCAGGAATGTAGAGTTCGTACTGAGCTCTCTCTTTCATTAGCCCTAACCCTTCTCTCCAACCTTTAATCACCTGATTAAGCGGGAATTTGATCGGTTTACCGGCCTCAGTCTTATCAAATATACCGCCATCAACACGGCGGCCCTCATATTCAACTAACACTACGCTATCATACTCTGGTTGCTTGCCCTGACCTTCGGAAATGACACGATACTGCAAACCCGATTTACGAACGATTACACCCGGTTTCTGACGATTTTCTGCAAGGAACGCCTCCCCCGCTTTGCGAGTATCATCATTCAGTGCCTTCTCAATCAACTCTTTTCGGAAAGCCTCTTTATCTTCAATCTCATCCCGATCAGACCCGCTGTCGCAGCCGACTATAATCATAGAAAAAATCGCTAAACCCGCAATTCGCAAAACCACCGCAAAGACTCCCGCGTAGAAAAAGAAAGTTATTTTACATCATGAGGAGAGCTGGCCTAAACTGCTCTCTATTAGATTTTCTATATTTATTATTGTTTTGGAGTTTGGCATGCGAGCGTTTCAGCTCTTTTTGGTTTTATCATTAGCCTTATCGACAGGTGTACAGGCCTCTCTTAAGCCCGACCCCGTTCACTCGAATGCCATTCAGTCCCTAGTTGCCGGGTTGGAATCTCACCACTACCGTGAGCAGGCGGTCGACGATGAACTGTCAGAAAAACTCTTTAACAACTTCTTTGATACTGTCGATCCAACAAAAAGCTACCTACTAAAAAGTGACATCGATTCATTAGTTAACCATAAACGTACTTTAGATGATGAGATGCGCTCTGGAGACCTAACCTTCGCATTTACCGCTTACGAGCTCTTTTTAACTCGCTTTAAAGAGCGCACAAAACAGATGATCGACGCTCTAAAATCGGACCAAATATTTGATTTTTCACTGGACGATAGACTTCCAATCAGTCGTGAAGAGAAGCCTTGGTTTCAATCGAAAGGCGAACAAGATCAATATTGGTCCCTCCGTCTTAAAAGTGCCGTCTTAAATCTTAAGCTCTCTGATAAGAGTGTTGCTGAAGCCAAAGAGACACTGATCAAACGTTACGAATCACAACTTAATCGTGCTCTGCAGACCAACAGTGAGGATATTTTCCAATCCTACGCTAATGCATTGGCTCGACTTTACGATCCTCACACAGCTTATTTCTCGCCCGCGACCTCAGAGAACTTTGAGATCAACATGAGTCTCTCACTTGAGGGGATCGGTGCCGTGCTTCAGAGCGAAGACGAGTTCACCGAAATTGTTAGCCTTGTACCCGCAGGCCCGGCCGACAAGAGCGGTCAACTTAAACCTGCTGATATTATAGTGGGTGTCGGGCAGGATAAGGATGGTGAGATCGAGGATGTAGTTGGCATGCGTCTGGATGATGTTGTTGACAAAATCCGTGGACCAAAAGGATCGATCGTGCGTCTGGAGATCATTCCATCTACTTCAGCTGATAAGAGCACACGGAAGATCGTTAAACTTGAGCGTCAACGCGTAAAGCTTGAAGAGCAGGCGGCTAAATCTCGAATCATGGAAGTTGTACGTGACGGCAGCACCTACAAAGTCGGCATCATTGATATTCCAACTTTCTACATTGATTTTGCAGCACTTAGAAAAGGCGACAAAGATTACCGCAGCACGACACGCGATGTCGCGGTGCTCATCGAAGATCTGAAAGGACAAGGTGTTGACGCACTGGTGGTCGATCTTCGTGAGAACGGTGGAGGCTCATTGCGCGAAGCCAATGAGCTGGGAGGGTTATTTATTAGTCGCGGTCCAACGGTACAGATTCGCGATCTTGAGGGGCGCGTCGACGTGCTCAGTGACTACAATCCAGAAACGACATGGACAGGCCCATTGACCGTTGTAATTGATCGATTAAGTGCTTCCGCTTCAGAGATTTTCGCCGGTGCCATACAAGATTACCGCCGAGGCTTGGTCGTTGGCAGCCGCACATTCGGTAAAGGGACAGTGCAAACACTTCAACCTCTGCGACACGGCCAATTAAAATTCACGACCGCCAAGTTCTATCGAATCTCTGGTGAGAGCACTCAGCACCAAGGTGTCGCTCCCGATATCGAATTTCCATCGATGTTTGATCAGAGCGAAATCGGTGAAAGCGCTCTCGATTTTGCCCTACCCTGGGACAAAGTACGACCTGTTCGCTACGGAAGCTTCTCTTCACTTGATCGCTGGGTACCGGAACTGCAAAACCGACATACGCAAAGAACGCAAAGCGATCCCGATTTCCAACACATGCGTGACACCATTACTCTGATCAACGAGCAAAAATTGATGCAATGGCTGCCGCTTAATGAAGAGCGATTGAAGGCACAGCGTGACCAGATGGAGCAAGCTCAAGTCGATCTGGAGAATAGACGTCGTGTAGCGAAGGGCGAACAACCCGTTAAAACGCTTGATGAACTTCTCACGGAAATACCCACTGGCCAGGAGATCCAAGATCCTGACAGTGAAGCGGTGCTTCGTGAAGCGAGTGAGCTAAGCATTGATATGATTGAGATGTTCTTTCAAGAAGATCAGTCTCGTTTGGCGGGTTGATAGCGTAAGTAGAAAGCGGGGTCTGACCCAATATCCCAACCACCCACCACTGCTCAAAAAAACACCAATACCACTTTGCACACCATCCACACTCCTGTATAATTTTGCCCTCTTTATAACTCCGCCAACTTGCATCCATCAGCTCAGCAAGCCACCGGAGATGACGATGAACCGACCCTATGAAGCTGATGTCATAGGCTAGTGTGCCATCCCCTGGCACCCAAAATAGGACACTTTCATGAGCGAAAGCTTTGCTGAACTGTTTGAAGAATCCCTCCAAGAACTCGCGATGACTCCAGGTACCCTAGTAACTGGTACTGTTGTTGATATCGATGCTGATTGGGTAACTGTTAACGCTGGTCTTAAGTCTGAAGCGGTCATTCCACGCTCTCAGTTCCTTAACGATGCGAACGAACTTGAAATCAACATTGGTGACGACGTTAAAGTTGCACTAGAAGCTGTAGAAGACGGTTTCGGTGAAACTAAACTTTCTCGCGAGAAAGCGAAACGTGCAGAAGCATGGGAAGTTCTTCAGACTAAGTTTGAAGCGGAAGAGATCGTAAAAGGTTACATCTCTGGCAAAGTTAAAGGTGGTTTCACTGTAAACGTCAACAACATCCAGGGCTTCCTACCAGGTTCATTGGTAGATGTTCGCCCAGTACGTGACGTTGATCACCTAGAAGGCAAAGAACTTGAATTCAAACTGATCAAACTTGATCAGAAGCGTAACAACGTTGTTGTATCTCGCCGTGCAGTTCTTCAAGAAGCTAACAGCGCACAGCGTGATGAGATCCTTGCTGATCTTGAAGAAGGCCAAGCAGTTAAAGGTTACGTTAAGAACCTTACTAACTACGGTGCGTTCATCGACCTTGGCGGCGTTGACGGTCTTCTACACATCACTGACATGGCGTGGAAACGTATCTCTCACCCAAGCGAAATGCTAACTCCAGGTGATGAGATCGACGTTAAGATCATCAAATTCGACAAAGAGAGTGGTCGTATCTCTCTAGGTCTTAAGCAGCTATCTGAAGATCCATGGGAAGCGATCAAGAACCGTTACCCAGCAGGTACTCGTGTATCAGGTAAGGTTACTAACCTAACTGATTACGGCTGTTTCGCGTCTCTAGAAGATGGCGTAGAAGGTCTAGTACACGTTTCTGAAATGTCTTGGACTAACAAAAACATCCACCCATCTAAAATCGTTCAGGTTGGTGATGCTGTAGAAGTTATGGTTCTTGACGTTGATGAAGAGCGTCGTCGTATCTCTTTGGGTATCAAACAGTGTACAACTAACCCATGGGCTGCATTCTCTGAGCAGTACGCTGCTGGCGATAAAGTATCTGGCACAATCAAGACGATCACTGACTTCGGTATCTTCGTTGGTCTAGACAACGATCTAGACGGCCTAGTACACATGTCAGACATCACTTGGGAAGCTGATGCTGAAGCTGCACTTCGCGACTACAAGAAAGGCGACGAAGTTGAAGCAGTTATTCTATCTATCGACGCAGAGAAAGAGCGTATCTCTCTTGGCGTTAAACAGCTAGAAAGCGATCCTTTCTCTGAGTTCCTAGCGGGCCACGAGAAAGGCGCTATCGTTACTGGTACTGTTACAGCAGTTGAGCCACGTGCTGCTACTGTTGAACTTGCTGAAGGTATCGAAGCTGTTCTTAAAGCATCTGACATCGCTGCAGAGCGCATCGAAGACGCTACAACTGCTCTAAACGTTGGTGACAGCGTTGAAGGTAAGATTGTAGGTGTTGATCGTCGCAACCGCGTTATCACCTTCTCTGTCCGTGCAAAAGATCAAGCTGATGAGAAAGCTGCTCTTAAAGCCGTACAGAACGCTGAAGTTGAAACTGCTGGTCCAACGACTATCGGTGACCTTATCAAGCAGCAGATGGGTCAGTAATCCTAAGATTACCGACACACTAAGAAAGAGCGCTTCGGCGCTCTTTTTTTTGTCGCAAGAAACTGTTTTAAGTAAATCTATCAATCCACCCTGATCAATTAATAATTACCATGCCGTAACTGTCACAGTAATACTCAAAAGCTAACCAAATCAACGAAGTTAGCTGCATTTAAGGGCAATCTAAATAGAAAAAACACCACGTATTAATTTCTGTGCGCACACACTTGATGAATAATTTGGAGTAATACTATGAAACGTAGATTTTTTCTAGCCGCAGCTCTGGCAACAACATTTGCAACTCATGTTAATGCTGGTGGGCACATGAAAGGTGACATCGTTGATGTCGCTGTAGAAGCAGGTTCTTTTAATACACTCGTGGCAGCTGTCAAAGCGGCTGACTTAGTTGACGCCTTAAAAGGCGATGGACCTTTAACTGTCTTTGCACCAACCGATGATGCGTTCGCAGCATTACCGGAGGGAACCGTCGAAATGCTATTAAAACCCGAAAACAAAGATCAACTAGTTAATATACTCACCTACCACGTAATGGGAGGTGCTGTAATGGCAAGTGATGTTAATGGTAAAAAACTGAACGTGGAAATGCTCAATGGTAGCAAAGCCATGGTGCAGGGTTGGAATGGCGTTACTATCGATGGTGCCAAAGTTGTCACTGCTGATATTAAAGCATCAAATGGCGTGATTCACGTAATCAACAAAGTCATTCTTCCATAAAATATTAAGCCCTGTAGTTACTGTTCTTCAGGGCTTAATAAAACCTATTGATCGATGTATTCACTCTGATTAGACTGACATAAAAGAAAAGGATTTCAGAGTGAAACGGATTAATACCCTCCATTCAGATATAACATTCAGCGAACTGGCTTATGGTGTTTGGCGACTCGCAGAATCACAGCCAACCACCTCCAGCACTGAAGCAAAAATCCAAGCCTGTTTGGATCAGGGTATTACGACCTTTGACCATGCAGATATCTACGGTGATTATCAGTGTGAGCAACTCTTTGGTGATGCGTTAAAGGCCAACCCCTCACTGCGAAGCCAAATGGAGTTGGTTAGCAAATGTGATATCGCGCTGATCTCTGAAAAATATCCACAACGCCGAGTAAAGTACTACGACACCTCACGGAAGTATATTTTTCAACAGGTCGAACAGAGTCTAAAACATTTAAACAGTGATTACCTAGACACACTATTGATACACAGACCTGACCCTTTAATGGATGTCGAAGAGACTGGGGCAGCACTGGATGATCTTATTAAACAGGGGCTGGTTAGAACCGCTGGCGTCTCTAACTTTTCAGTTTGGCAGTGGAAACTTCTTCAGTCCAAGATGACCAATCGACTGATCACCAATCAAATTGAGATCAACCTGTTTGAGCAGAGCTCACTTTGGGATGGAACACTCGAAGCGATGCAACTCGATCAGCTTCTGCCGATGGCCTGGTCACCACTGGCTGGCGGTCAACTGTTTAACCAATCACTTAATCCAGAGCTAGAGAGCGTACTTAAACGAATCGAGCAGAACCAACATTGCCAACGCGAACATATCGCATTGGCATGGTTAAGAATGCACCCTGCCAACATTCTTCCTATTGTTGGCACGAACAATCTAGATCGTATAAAAGCATTGCATCAGGTCAATAACGTTGAGCTAGACCGAGAGACCTGGTTTGAACTTTTGACGGCGGCAAAAGGCTCGGAAATACCATAAAAAAACCGGCGTTAAACACGCCGGCAAGACTAATGCGCTAGGAAGAGCTTGTGTCTTTAATGGTACATCAGATGTCATCTGTCGATAAGAGCAGTCTAGCAACTGAGTCACGCCAACCTGCATAACGCTCGTTGGCGTCATCAACCGTCATAACGGGTTCAAAGTGCTTATTAAGAGCCCAGGTTTTGGCAAACCCTTCTTCATCTGGATAGAAGCCAACGTGCATCCCTGCAAGCCACGCAGCACCCAAGGCAGTGGTTTCAATAATTTCAGGTCGATCTACAGGTGCCTGTAAAATATCTGCAAGAGACTGTGCCATCCAATCATTAGCCACCATACCGCCATCAATTCGCAGCACCGCCTCTGCTTTACTTCCACCTGAATTAAGCCAGTCTGAACGCATCGCATCCGAAAGGTCACGAGTCTGATAAGCCACTGAGCGAAGAGCGGCTCGAGCCAAATCAGCGAACCCTGTATCACGCGTCAAACCAAAAATAGCTCCACGACACTCAGTATCCCAATAAGGTGCCCCAAGCCCAGTAAAAGCAGGAACAAGATAGACACGATTCTCTGGCTTAGCCTCACTCGCTAAAGCCTCGGTATCCTTAGCATCACGAATGATTTTCAAACCATCACGTAACCACTGCACGACAGCACCCGCAATGAAAATGGATCCCTCCAAAGCATAAGTAGGTTTTCCATCAAACTGGTAAGCGATCGTACTCAACAGCCTATGCTCTGATTTAACGCAGTGGTCACCTGTATTGAGCAAGGCAAAGCAACCCGTACCGTAGGTCGATTTGAGCATTCCAGGTTGAAAGCAAGCCTGCCCTATTGATGCGGCCTGTTGGTCGCCTGCCACACCACAAATCGGTATCGCATTACCACCAAACAGATCTTCGCGAGTTTTACCAAAGTCATCGGCGCAGTTTTTTACCACTGGCAACATACTCCTTGGGATATTCAGAATCGCAAGAAGCTCCTCATCCCAACACCCGTCATGAATATTGTAGATCAGTGTTCGTGAAGCATTGGTCGCATCAGTTGCATGCACCGCACCACCAGTAAGACGCCAAATCAAATAGCTATCGACCGTTCCAAAAAGCAGTTCGCCTGAATCAGCTAACGCACGAGCGCCATCGACATTATCTAAGATCCAAGCGAGCTTTGTTCCAGAAAAATAGGGATCAAGCAGCAGACCTGTCTTTTCAGTAAAGGTTTTTTCATAGCCCTTAGACTTCAGATCATTACAAAATTCACCCGTTCTTCGGTCCTGCCAAACAATCGCATTGTAGACAGCCTTGCCAGTGTGTTTATTCCAGACAACAACTGTTTCACGCTGATTCGTTATGCCTATCGCTTTGATATGCGAGCTATCAGTTCCAACTCTCTCAATGGCCTGCCGGCACACTCCAGCTGTTGTTGACCATATCTCTTCAGGATCATGCTCAACCCAACCAGACTTGGGAAAGTACTGAGTAAATTCCTGCTGACCAGAGGCAGCAATCTTAAGATCTTGATCAAATAAGATTGCTCGAGAAGAGGTGGTTCCTTGGTCTATAGATAGAACGTAATTTTCCACTAAACTTTCCTAAAAACGAATACAGCCCAAATAATAGATAGAATTAAACCACCCCATAGAGGTGTACCCATAAAGCCCAACCACCCAAGCATAATAAACACTGTACCCAAGATCGAGATAAATAGACGATCTCCACGAGTCGTAGTTATGCCAAACACACCTGTGCGTTCAGCTCCACCAGGGTATTTCACCTCCAGAAAAGCAAGAATTCCAATACACGAAAAGATAAATACAAATACCAACGCCGTTGGCAACGTCCAAGCCATCCAACTAAACATTACACCCTCCCCATCGCGAAACCTTTCGCAATATGATTTCTTACGAAGTAAACAACAATGGCACCAGGAATTATGGTCAAACAACCCGCTGCAGCAAGCAGACCCAACTCATAACCTGCACTGGATGCAGTTTTAGTCATTGTTGCTGCAATCGGCTTAGCATCAATTGATGTTAATGTTTTAGCCAACAACAGTTCGACCCAAGAGAACATGAAGCAAAAGAACGCTGCCACACCTATACCCGCTTTTATATTGGGCATAAATATAGTCACAAAGAATCGTGGAAAAGAGTAACCATCAACATAAGCAGTTTCATCAAGCTCTTTCGGGATACTCTTCATGAAGCCTTCTAAAATCCATACAGCCAAAGGAATGTTAAATAGACAGTGCGCTAACGCAACAGCGATGTGAGTATCAAACAGTCCTACTGCCGAATAGAGCTGAAAGAATGGCAACGCAAATACTGCTGGCGGTGCCATACGGTTTGTTAGCAACCAGAAAAACAGATGTTTATCACCCATGAAACGGTAGCGACTAAAAGCGTAGGCCGCTGGCAGTGCAACACATAGTGAGATCACTGTGTTAATAAGCACATAGGAAGTCGAGTTTATGTAGCCCCAATACCATGTTGGATCATTAAAGATGACTGCGTAGTTTTCCAAAGTCCACTCTTGTGGAAAAAAAGAGAAACCACTAAGAATCTCATTGGTTGTTTTAAAGCTCATTGATAGCAACCAGTAAATTGGCAACATCAAAAAGATAATATAAAAAATTGGAGCTAAGCTTTTAAGTTTCATAACGCCCCCTTAATCCTTCACATCTTTATTCATTATTGTGTAGAACACCCAACTTACTAGCAGTGTGATCGCAAA
>CATEEE010000027.1 GCA_949499045.1 Marinobacterium sp. xm-d-530
ATCGTTAATAAATCCTTGGATGAGATGACAGCGGACCATCTTTTGCCGGTTATTTTGCTTACCCAGGATGATAAAGCGCTGGTATTACTGGGGTGGAGTCAGGATAAAGGCGTAGCGGATGTGATTCTACCTGAGCTAAGTCATGCCAAGTCGACGATAAGTCGTTATGAACTAAACAGTCTCTATACGGGACACGCAATCTTGGCGCGCCCCGTTTTTCAGATGGATAGCAACCTAAAATCCAACCGTCTTAAGCATCAAAAAGGACACTGGTTCTGGTCAGCCATTCGCTAAAATAGAGCGGTGTATCGAGATGTGCTGTTTGCAGCCCTATTTATTAATCTCTTTGCTTTAGTCGTACCTATATTCACGATGAACGTCTATGACCGGGTTGTGCCAAACCACGCCATAGAGACACTCTGGATGTTGGCGGCCGGGGTAGGAGTTGTATTGGTAGCCGATGCTTTTCTCAAAACCATCCGCTCTCACTTCTTGGATTTGGCATCAAGGCGTGTTGATGTGCGTTTGTCCGCACTGATTATGGAACGTGTTTTAGGGTTACGTTTAGAAGCTAAACCCAATTCGGTAGGCTCTTTTGCATCCAACTTACGCTCTTTTGAATCGGTGCGAGACTTCATTACCTCCGCTTCAATCAATACCCTAATTGACCTGCCATTCTCGATTATTTTCCTACTGGTCATCGCGTGGATTGCACCGCCAGTTGTGATTCCGGTCGTGGTAGCGATTGTTTTGGTCGTTCTGTATGCCTTAATTACACAATCACGTTTGCGCCGTTTAACTGAAACCATGCACGTAGCCAGCGCCATGCGTAATTCGACACTGGTGGAATCTCTAGTTGGTCTAGAGACACTGAAATCGATGGGTGCAGAAGGGCGTATGCAGCGGAAGTGGGAAAGTACCTCCTCTTACCTTGCCCGAGTGGGCATTCAGCTTCGCAAACTCTCGACATCCAGCATCTCATTTACGCAGTGGGCACAACAGACCTGTGCTGTTGCAGTCATTGTTTATGGCGTCTATCTAATTACGTCGGCAGAGCTGAGTATGGGTGGCTTGATTGCTGTGAACATGCTTGCGTCCCGTGCATTAGCGCCCTTCGCGCAAATGGCAGGTCTTATATTGCAATACCACAATGCAGCAACTGCACTGGATTCGCTTGAAGAGATAATGTCCAAACCGGTTGAACGGACGGAAGATCGTCAGCTGCTAACGCGGGACCACCTTAAAGGTGACTTGGTATTCAGTCATGTCAATTTTGCTTATCCAGACTCAGAAGTTGGCGCGTTGCGTGACGCCTCTTTGAGTGTCAATCAAGGTGAAACCGTTGTTGTTCTTGGGCGTGTGGGTAGCGGTAAATCGACCCTGCTTAAAATGGCCATGGGTCTTTACTCGCCTAGTGAAGGGGCGGTCACTATCGATGGTATTGATCTTCGCCAGTTAGATCCCGCCGATCTTCGAACCCGTGTCGGTTATGTACCGCAGGACGCTGTATTGTTTCGTGGCACCTTGCGAGAAAACCTCATGCTCGCTCAGCTCCATGTAACCGATGCAGACCTTATGCAGGCGGCTGAAATGGCGGGTATAGATGAGTTTATAAAGCGCCACCCTAAAGGACTCGACATGGAAGTCGGTGAGCGTGGTGAAGCCTTATCCGGCGGTCAACGAAAAGGGGTTGTGCTAGCCCGCGCTCTAGTCCATCGACCTAACGTAATGTTCATGGATGAGCCCACGGGTTCTATGGACCACTCAACAGAGGCTAGTGTTGTGAAAAACCTAGCAGAATATCGTAAAGGGCGAACCCTCTTCCTAATTACACACCGCACTTCATTGCTAGATTTGGCCGATCGAATCGTGGTGTTAGACAACGGCCAAGTGGTCGCTAATGGTCCCCGAGATAACGTGATAGAAGCCCTGAGACAAGGCAAAGTTGGGAGGGCCTCATAATGAATGATCAAAAAACGGCCAACCAGCTCGAAGCGATTGATGAACAGTTCAACTGGGGAGCTGATGTAAATCGAGCTTATGTAGAACAGTCACCTCTGCGTTTGCGTGGTCTGCTCTACCTATTGATGCTCATTGTGATTGCATTAGTTGCATGGGCTTACTATGCAAAAGTTGATGAAGTGACGAGGGGTGAGGCTCGAGTTATACCGGCTCAACAAGTGCAAATTATTCAATCGCAAGATGGCGGTTTAGTAAAAGAGATCCATATAAAAGAGGGGGATGTGGTTGAGAAAGATCAGCTGTTGATTAGCTTAGACCAAACCCGTACCGGATCCCAGTTGCGGGAAAGTCGCGCAGAACTTCTCGCCTTGCTTGTAAAGGCCGAACGACTTACGGCAGTTGCGAACGGTACCTTATTTACGCCAAGTGAAAAGTTAAGCAAACAAGTACCAACCATTGTGCAGCAAGAACAGCAGTTGTTTACCTCTAATATGAATCGCCTAGAGACGATTAAAACAATTGCGAATGAACAGCTGAATCAGCGTCGGCAGGAGGTCGATGAACTTCAAGCACGCCGTAATCAGTTAACAGAATCGCTGAAACTCGCTAAGCGTGAATTAGAAGTCACGCGTCCCTTAGTCAATACCGGTGCAGTTTCTGAAGTGGAACTACTCCGTTTGCAGCGTGACGTGAATCAGTTTAGGGGTGAATTAGAACAAGCAAAATCACAGATTCAGCGCTCAAAATATGCGATTACCGAATCCGAAAACAATCTACGTGATGTGGAACTGTCTTTCTTTAACGAGATTCAAGAAGAGCTAGCAAGGACAACTGCCCGCGTGAATGCCTTAACTGAAACCGATAGTGCACTCACAGATCGCGTCAATCAGACACAGATCTATTCGCCGGTTGCCGGCACAGTAAAACAGCTCTACTTCAATACACGAGGGGGTGTAATTAGCCCAGGCCAAGAGATCGCAGAGATTGTTCCGCTGGATGATCGTATGTTGCTGGAAGTGAAAATTCAGCCACGTGATATCGCCTTCTTACGCCCCGGCCAAGAGACGGTCGTCAAGTTTACCGCCTATGATTTTGTTATCTACGGTGGCTTAAAAGGGGTGGTTGATCAGATTGGTGCCGACAGTATCATCGATGAAGAGGGCAACGCTTTTTATAACGTCACGGTTCGTACTACTGAGTCCTTTAATCGAGATGACATGCCTATCATCCCAGGCATGGTGGCTGAAGTGGATGTGCTAACGGGCAAAAAGTCGGTACTCAATTACCTTGCTAAACCTATCCTGCGTGCCAAACAGTACGCACTGACGGAGCGCTAATGAACAGTCTGTTTTTTGGCTACCGTAAGGGCCTTCGTGATAATTGGAAAACCGCTTTTCCGAATGCACAGTCTGGAAACGATGCAGCGAATAGCCTGCAGTCAACGTTAGTATGGCTGGATATTAGTGCCTTTGAAAACCAAGATGCAGCGCCATGGGTTGCTTCGTTTTTAGGGCAGGGTCGTAAAGTCATTGTACTGACCTCTTCACCTAACGATGAACAAGCCTATCGCATGATGAGCATCGGTGCTTCTGGATATTGCCATGCACTAGCGGTAGCCAGTCAGTTACAAGAGGTAGCGGATGTTGTGAGTAAAGATGGCCTGTGGGTTGGCCCAGGCGTATTGCAACGCATTATTTGCGTTGCAAATAAAGTATCTTCGTTCAGATCAAATCAACCAACGATTAACCCCGCTCTGTCGGTTTTAACTGCGAAAGAGTTAGAGGTAGCAGCCGATGTGGCTGTGGGGTTAAACAATAAAGAGATCGCTGAAAAACGCTTCATGTCAGAGCGAACGGTAAAGTCTCACCTGACTGCGATATTTCATAAGCTCCACCTGCGCGACCGCGTTCAGCTCGCTCTGCTAATGAATGGTGTGGCGTTCAAAACGGAACAAGCTAGCTAGTAATAAATCAAAACCTAACTAATCAATTATTGGCACGTTTCCTGCTTAATTCTTACCAACCGGCAGATTAAGTCTGCCCAAAAGTACGATGTAGAGACATTCAGCTCAACCTAGTATGAGCTCAAAGAACTCTTTTTAGCTCTCTTAGCAGGATTACAAAATGGCCAACCCAGTTATTGCTACCGTTCAATCAGTTACAGCACCGATCACTGTTCGTGATGAAGATGGCGCGCTTCGTCAATTAAATGCCGGTGACTCTCTCCGTCTTGGTGATGTGGTACTTACCGAAAACGGACAGTCAGCTAATTTACGAATGAAAGATGGCAGTGTCGTAACCTTAACGGGTGCAAAAGAGACACTTATTTCAAACGACCTTATGGCGGCTACTGCAAGCTCAGCAGATGAAGCCGCAATAAGTGAAGCTAGCCTAGATCAGCTAATTGACGATGTTCGAGATCAAGTGGCTACCAGCACCCCAGAAGCGGACCAAATCCTAGCCGTACTGCAAGGTGATGGAACGTTGGATAACTTGCTTGAAGAGACTGCCGCAGGTTTGACAGGCGAGGGCGAGGGCGAAGGGGAAGGCCACTCTTTCGTCTTGTTAGACCGTATTGATGAGCAAGTAGAGTTGGCACTTACCACAACAACACCTTTTAATGCTTCTGAAGAGCAAGAGCCGATTGAAGGTGTTCAGCAGGCAAGCCTAACCTTAGCGACTGAGAGCGATGATGGTTCGAACATTGCTCAGTTTACCGATAACTTTGTTAATGGCGTAAGCTACAGCACATCGTCTGGATTGACCGGTTTAACCGGTGATGCAGGTGCGCCCGGTTCATTTCGTTACAATGATGGCGATACCCTTACCTTCTCAATAGGTGCTGTAACCATTGCTGAATTTTCAGCGGACTTAATTCAAGGGCCTTATCTGTTCATTCAAGACCTCAAAGGTCTATCACTTTCTGAAACCAATGATCAGTTTGTTGAGAACGTCGCTATTTTCCTTCAGGCATTAGATTCAGACCTGGATGATCGCAACAATCAAGAAGGGCTCCAGACACAAGATATTAGTCGGGAAGAGGCTGGTTTAGCATTTAGCAATAATATCGAGATAACCGCTGAGATCCGAACCCTGTTTGAAAACTATGTTGACCCAGCAACAGGTCAACCACTTAACTTGATGGACTCAGGTAAAGGGCAGATTTCAGATGCGCTTTCTAAAGCCGGCGTCGAATTTACCGCCAAGTCAGAGATGAAAGGCGTCTCTTATGACGTCAACAGCGCCAATGGCGGAACGGTTGTCATCGACGATGACGGTTACTTCACCTTTACACCAAATGGTGAAGCCAGCGGTGAGCAGACATTCACTTATACCGTCACTAATAATTCAGGTGATGCTTTCGAAATGACACGAGTTGTTAATCTGTCTGACGCCGCATCGTTGACAGGCAGTGTGCGCATGAACAGTTTCGAGACGCTGGCCATGCAGCACGTTCAGGAGACTATCAGTGAACTGGCCGGTGATCGCGCACCTGAGGCTATGGATACTCGTTCCGAAGATACCTGGGGCGAGTTTGAGGAAGGGACAGAGTCTGACCGAGTTGTGAATTACAGCACAGCCCCTGATGTGCTTGAATTGAATGACTCTGGAATCCAGTTCGTCGTAGATGCCTCAATGCTTGCTTATGGCTACGTACCTAAACAGATCAACGACGATTCCATGATGAATAACATGGATCTGTCTGATGTTAGTGTTCGCCTGCTCGATAATGATGGTGATCCGATCTCAAACAGAAGCCTGTCAATTGAGTTTGATGCCGAATCCAAAACAGGTGTCGTTACACTTTCCGCGGACGATGAAACGAGCCTTGATGAATTAGCCGCTGAAGTAGCCGGTGGTCTCCTTGAGAATCTAGCCTTTGATTACACTATTTGGGATTGGACGGTTCCCGTAAAAGTTGAGGGTGCTGGCGCTATCGACGCCTACAAGTCACACCTGTCTGCGAATCCTGCTGATGTTGAAGAAGATGGTGTTTACAGTCAGTTTGTAGTCAATAGTACACTGGCTTTTGACGAGGCGCAGAAGCTAACGGTTAAGTTCTCTCCCGAAGGGAGTGGAACTGATTTTGCAGAGTACTCTGATGACTTCTCAGTCCCTATCCAATATCGAAATGGTGACGGTGACTGGGTCGATATGCAGGTACTGGACGAGACCTACACCCGTGCGGACTATGACAAACCGCTACCAATATTTGAATTTGAATTGGCAGCAGGCTCAACCGCTGTAGAGATACGAATTCCTGTTTTCGATGATCCCTACATCGAAAACACCGAAATCATCGATATGTTAGTAGAGGGTGACAATTTCTATTCAGAAAACATCCAACCAAAAATTATAGATAACGATTCTGCAAAAAATACCCCCATCGTCGAAGTAAACTTTGCAGTCGTCAGTGAAGATGACGGCTATGCGACGCTAACTTTCAGCCTAGTCGATCAAAACGGTAATCTTATAACGGATACAGCCGATACGACGATCACCTATCAAACGGCTGATTTGAGTGCCAGGGCGGGCGTAGACTACACCGCCATCCCAAATGATGGCGATACCGGGACTGCTGTAATTGAAGCAGGTAAATCGACCACTAGCTTCCAAATCCCAATCATTGACGATTCAATTATTGAGCAAACCGAGTTCTTCAAAGTCGATGTTCTATCGGTATCAGACAATGCTGTACTGGGTGACCCTGAAGCCTCAGTCCGTATTTACGAC
>CATEEE010000028.1 GCA_949499045.1 Marinobacterium sp. xm-d-530
AAAGGGAAGTGTACTTCAAAGTGCACTTCCCTTTTTTCGTTGGTGGGGCTGAAACGTGAGCACTGACGAAGTCAGTTCACAACCAATGCATGGATTGCATTGGTTGAACGGAGCACCAATGGTGCGACGGCCCGGAGGGTAAAAACACAGGAAGTGTTTTCATAAATCTGGCCCTTGATAGAAGCACAAAAACCAAGTCGGGCTCACTCTTCATAGCTCCGCGGTGAAGGCCATCAGTTCACCAAAATCCACCTCCACCAAAATACCGTAACCTAATAAAAACATACGGTGTCTGACATGAAACTCATTACTTTCTTATCGGCTTTACTCATTAGCCAAGCCTCATTCGCATTCACCATTGAGAAAATTAGGGGAGACATTTCACACCCTTGGGGTATGAGTGTTTTAAATGACGAAGAGGTACTTGTCACCGCAAGAGCTGGAGCCCTACTTCGTATTAATTTAAAGACGGGACAACAACGGGCCGTCCTACCAACCCCTTTTGCTGCGAGTTTTCGTCAGGGTGGACTTCTTGATGTCGCTTATGATTCTGACACCAATCAGGTACACCTCTGCTACAGTAAACCCTTAGAGACGGGCGCTGGTCTTGCCATAGCTTCTGCTGAATTGGATGGGCATCAACTTTCAAACCTAAGAGATATCTTTATATCGAATCACCGCTCCTCATCAGGATCACACTTTGGCTGTCGACTGGTCATTGACGGTGACTATCTGTTCGCCTCTTTAGGGGATCGTGGTGACCGAACAAATGCACAAACCCCCTCTAACCATGCCGGCTCAATCATTCGACTGAACCTCGTTAACCCTGAACCAGCTAACAGTCAGTCGGGATGGCTGCCTCAAATCTACTCGATCGGTCATAGGAATCCACAAGGCCTCACCTTGCAGCCTAACACGGGGCTTTTATGGGCTCATGAACACGGCCCACGTGGTGGCGATGAAATCAATCTAATCGAACAAAACAGGAACTATGGCTGGCCTACAGTCTCTTATGGAAAAGAGTACATTGGTGGTGATATCGGACTGAACTCTTCACCAAACGGGTATACTGATCCACTTTGGATATGGGATCCCAGCATTGCGCCATCCGGCATGACATTCTATACCGGTGATATGTTCCCTGAGTGGCGAGGAGATCTTCTGGTAGGCGCACTGAAATTCACCAGCATCTATCGACTTGTCATAGATCCTGCGACTAACAAACCTATTTCTGAAGAGCGGTTGTTCAATGATGAGATGGGAAGAGTAAGGGACGTTGAACAAGCAAATGATGGATCCATTCTGGTACTGAGTGATGCACCCAATGGGGGACTTTACAGAATCAGCCGATAACTAAGCGGTAAGTTCACCACCCACTCTCCACAACTCCTAGGTTTTCAATTACTATCAGCATCCAATTTTTTAATGAATCTCTATACCAATGAACAGCAACTCTCTACTGTCGACACTCGTTAAAATCCGCTCCAACAAGGTTTTCGAGTTAACTGTTATCGCAGTCATTATCGGTTCCGCGCTCTTAATCGGCGCAAAGACCTTCGATCTCTCTGAAACCACTGAAATAATTGTCGGTTGGTTGGATATCGCTGTTACCGTCTTCTTTTTAGTCGAAATCACGGTTCGATTCATTGCCGATGAGAACAAGCGCACCTTCTTTAAGGATCCCTGGAACCTATTTGATACCTTGGTGGTTGCGATCAGTCTGGTACCGGTCAGTCAGGCAGATACAGCCCTGGTCGCGCGTCTAGTTCGGGTTTTCCGCGTCTTTCGAATGGTCAGCATCATTCCAGAGCTTCGCATGCTCCTAAACTCATTGATCAAAGCTCTGCCTCAGTTAGGCTATGTCCTACTGTTAATGTTCATCATTTTTTACGTCTATGCGGCTATTGGCGCGACGCTATTTGCTGCGATCAACCCAGATCTTTGGGGTGACGTCGCTGTATCGATGTTGACGCTCTTTAGGGTGATGACATTTGAAGATTGGACAGACGTTATGTACGAAACAATGACAGTTTATAGTTTAAGTTGGATCTACTACCTATCCTTCATATTTTTAACGGCCTTCGCCTTCTTAAACATGGTGATCGGTATCGTCGTTAATGTGATGAATGAGGAGCACGAACGCATCCTTAAAGAAGAAGCCGTTGAGGCTAACGAGCCAACCATCGCTGATCTTCAGAAACAGTTGGCCGAGCTTAAAGAGATGTTGAAGCAGAGAGCGAATTAAAACGCGAACTGATCAACTAAAAGATACCCCAGTGCAACATAGTTGTTGATCTGTGCGGGGCCTGAGGGGGCAACGTCTACATAGTCTGGAAAGGCATCTGCTGTGACGTTGCTCCAACTCGCAAAGGTTTCACACACATGGACATCAACACCAGATTTGCCTAACTCTCGAACCCCCTGATGCAGGAGCGGGAACTTACTTTCATTCTCTGAAATAAGTGCGAACTGTTCATTACCGTGGCTAACCACTGCTATATCGAGATTAGGAATGGCGGATCGCAGGGACTCTATAGCGCTCATCAAACGTGGTTGAATGCGTTGCCACTGTTGTGGATTGGGTGCCAAAATTTCGAATACAACACCGGGTGGTGCTTCTTCCAGTGCAAGAATTTCTTTAACCGATTTAGCTGAGGCTGCTCCTGAACAGAGTAAGCTGAACGGGATCAATATTGTTAATAGAAGATGACGAGCTCTCTGAAACATTGGAATGAACATAATGGATCTCCAAATCTATTTAACTTCAGCTTAGCTTATAAACTGGAAAGTGACTGCCTCAACGCTTCTGTTCTTGATTCTGTTATACGATCGGTAGAGAGTCGCTGATCAAGACCAAGGCGAATCAGACGATCCTTCTCGGCACCGGGTGCCATCACCAGTCGCACCTCTTTACCAAGGTCCAGCGCTTCCAGAATGACGTTCTCAATAGAGAGAGTCATAGTGTCATCTAAATAGCTAACATCACTTAGATCAAAAATAACGGCATCATGTTTAGCGATATCTTTCCTCTCACGAGCTAGGGCTTTGGAGACACCAAAGATCATGGCACCCGATAGGTAGACCAGTAGAATACGCCCATTCGCTTCATTCAACAGCGACTGCTGTTCGGGGGTTAGAGGGATCTCATCATCGACATCGGACATAGAGCGAACTTTATCAGCCTCGACATCGGATAGCTTACGAATAATGATGACGTTCGCAACAAAGACACCCACTCCCACCGCAACGATCAGATCGACAAAGACTGTTAACAGTAGGACGGCATACATGATCATCGTGCTGTATTTAGAGACTAGATGTACCCGTTTGATAAATGACCAGTCAAGGATGTCGACACCCACTTTAACCGCAATACCAGCCAGCACTGCTAACGGAATATTTTCGATCAAAGAGCCGGCGCCAAATACAGCAATTGCTAGTGCGAGAACCCTGATAACACCAGAGAGAGGGGTTCGCCCTCCGGACTGAATATTGACCACGGTGCCCATAGTGGCGCCAGCACCCGGCAGACCACCGAACAGACCCGACATGATGTTGCCTAAACCTTGTCCGAACAGCTCTTTGTTGGAGTCATGCTCCGTTCGCGTCAGGTTATCCGCCACGACTGAAGTGAGCATCGAATCGATACAACCAAGCATGCCCAACACCATCGCATCAACCAACATAATCTGCAGTTGATCATAGGTGAAATAGGGCAAAGTCATTGACGGCAGCGACACATCGATCTCACCGATGCGTTGCACTCCATCACTACTGAAGATGATGACAGAGACCAGCGTAATAAGTACCAGCGCTATCAACTGAGGGGGTACAAACTTTTTGTATTTTTCAGGGGTTTTGAAGAGTACACCCAGTGTGACCAAGAAGAGGAGTAACTCACTAAAGTGCACATTCATGATCAAATCTGGCAGGTGCCTAACAGTACCGACCACACCACCCGCCGGTGGAGATTGCCCCAACGCGGGTGCAATCTGAAGAATAATCAGGATGAAACCGATGCCAGACATAAAGCCTGAAACCACAGCATAGGGCATCAGGGTGATGTATTTACCCAACCGAAGATAACCAAACACTATCTGGAATATCCCTGCCATGATCACCACGGTAAATGCCATCGACAGACCGTTTTCCGGATTCGCAGCAACTAAGGTACTGATCACTGCAGTCATGACTACTGTCATAGGACCAGTGGGCTCAGAGATCAGAGTAGCGGTTCCGCCGAACAAAGCGGTAAAGAGACCGATTAAAATAGCACCGTAAAGCCCCGCTTCTGCACCTGCACCAGAGGCAACACCGAAAGTGAGCGCCAAAGGTAGAGAGACCACGGCCGCCGTTAAACCACCGAGCAGATCACCACGAAGGTTTGAAAGGGATAGAGTGTTCAGTTTCAGCATTGATCAACTGCTCATTTTCGATCAGTGGCATTCGTTTTAAACAGACGTTTGGCATAACGAAGCAGAATATCGAAGGGTGTCTCATCGCCAAAGAATTTAGGATTCTTTATCAACAGTAGAGACATCACAACAATCCATACCAGTGTATTTTTAATCACCCAACTGGCATTTTCATTAAAGGCTTCTTCAGTATTTTCGGCACCCATTAGATACATAAATGGGGCAACAATCCCAATGAACGAGAGAAGAGAGACGGCAGCTCGAATTTTTCTGCGGTTATCCATGACAGACTCTGATTTATGATTTTGGCTATTTTACGTGATCTATCGCGAAAGAGGTAACCGAATACTATTGTTTTTAAAGCTGCACCTGGCACTGCCAGCTCTGCTGCCCACTCTCCCAGTATTTGCGCTCAAATGCACTCATCGGTTGATCTGCGCAGTACAACTGCACGATGCTTTCACGACCCGTCAGCTCCAAAGCTCTGACGAACTCTTCTATGTAGAGTTGCCAGTTGCTTCTAACGGTTAGCCCACCACCCAAGGCTAATAGATCACTAAACACCGGACTGGCGTGCCAGCGTCGTTGAACCTGTGCCGATTTGGGATAGGGGTTTGGGTAAAGAATAAAATGCTTAGCTAAACGCCACTGTGCAGCGACTGCTAAGCGCCAAAAATCGATCAGATCAGCCCGCACAAAGAGCAGGTTATCAAGCTCACCCGTGAAACAGTTGTCGTGCTTACTGAGACGATGCGCTGAACGATCGACCGCAATGACACTGGCTTCTGGGTATCGATTGGCAAGATGACGGGAGCTCTCTCCGATACCACAGCAAGAGTCTAAGATCATCTCTCCTGTACGACCATTGAGCCATTCTGTCACCTGATCAAAGGCAACCTGAGTATGGTCGGCAATGGGTTTGCAAAAAGGGTTGTTTAAGTTACGTAACACAATGTCATCGAGACGTTCATGCACACCGGTCTGATTGGTGGTGACAATCTTGGAGTTACCCTGCTCTGACTGATTCATTAAACATCCCTAATCATCATAAAGTGAATATCGTTACTGAGAGGAGAGCGCCAATTTCAGGCCATAACCCATAAACAGAGATCCGGCTAACCCTTTTGCAAGCCCGGAGAGCTTTCCCCCTTCTGCCAGTAGAGACTTGAAATAGATTGTCATAAGAATCAAAACTGCCAGGTAGATCTGTGAGCAGAGCTGGACGACAACGCCTAAAATAGCAAAGGAGAGCCAAGGGTTCTCATACGTTGGATCCACGAACTGTATAAAAAATGAGACAAAAAAGAGTATCGCCTTGGGATTGAGAAGGCTGATCGTCAATGCCACTCGGAATGGATGTTTAGAATCCTTAGGCAGTTCGATATCAGATTCACTGTTTTGAGGTTTTGTAAAAAGCGACCTTAACAAACCAAATCCTAGCCACATCAAATAGAGGCCGCCAGCATATTTCAGGAGTGTAAAAAGAATCGGGGTCGTTTGAATTAGGCTCGCCACACCTGCTACTGACAGAGTCATCAGTGTCAGATCCCCTACGAAGATACCCGCAGCACCCTGAAATCCTGCGAAAGCACCTCGACGTCCCGCTACTGTTGCAACGTACATCGAGTTGGGACCTGGCAATAGGATAATAATGATTGTCCCAATCAGATAAGTATAAAAATCCACGATTCCAAACATCTGTTACTCCCCGACAACCCAACTAAAAGACTGCTCTGTCACGACACTACCCACCTTATCTAACTGCTGATCGACGACATCATACTGACCATCCGTTAGTCGAAACAAGCAGCGAGATCGGGTGCCGTAGGTCTCACTAATAATCAGCTGCGAAGAGAGTAAACGCTCCCAGTCTTTAGGAATACCTGTATCCGGAAGTTCGTCGTCAGTCGATTTCGCACTATCCATTAACAAGCCGGATCCATCCAGTTGTGTCTCTAATTGCACACACTGTTCAGACATCTGTTGGCAAGCCAGAGTCACTTTAGGCCAAGGAGTATCCAGAGCATCATTACTCAGAGCATGTACACCGGGCTCTACAGGGTGAAGCTCTGGACTGTTCGAGCTCATCCAAAACAACCTTCCGGGCTCGCCCACTATCAAATTGAAACCAGCATATTGATCTATGTTCTCTGTTAACGCATGAGCAATCTGTTGTAGTGAGTCATGTGAGTTTAAGAACAGCAGTGGAATCTCACCCCGACTGCGAATCCCTTCCACGCCAATATAACCGGGGCGAATATTGGTCAAAAACGCGAATCGACCAGAGCGATTGAAACCCAACCAAGTTCCCTGAGCTTTTAGATCTTGACCGGCAAGAATCTCTAAATTGTTACCCTTACTTCCACTCCACCAGTGCATTGGTAAGGCTGGCCTGTCATGAAACTCATCTCGATTGGAAACCAAGATTAAGGGCGTGGTGTGATTTGGGCGCCAGTTGAAGGCTAACAGACACATTGCAATTCCAAGCCTCTATTGAACGAGAGCCAGACGACCTGCGGCTACCTTGGCATAGTGAATACGATGACCCGGCGCAAGTTCGTAAAGGTCGCCATTTTCACCGATCAGTTGAACCGGTACAGAGTACTTGCGGGCTATTTCGGCATTCGCTTTGATATGCTCAGGTTCGCCATGCAATGGCACTGCAATAATCGGCTGTACCCAGGAGTACATATCGGCTAGCTCAGCTTGGCATGGGTGGCCGGATGCATGAATCGGTGTTGAGCTGGTGGCCGATTCAATTACTTTAACTTTACGCGCTTTGAAACGATCCAGCATTCTCTCTACTAACCGTTCATTTCCAGGAATCAGGAACGAACTCATCAATACCAGATCACCCTCTTCCATCGAAAAATGAGGATATGAGTCCGACGCTAATCGATTCAGTGCGGCCCGCTCTTCCCCCTGACTTCCCGTTGCTATCGCAAAGACCTCATCGGCAGGAAGGTAACCCAGATGTGCTTCATCCATGGGCTCTAGCTCGTCAGGCCAATATCCGGTCATTTTGGCAATTGAGTACATATTTTTAAGAGAACGACCAATCAGTGCAAAACGTCGACCTAAAGCATCTGCTACACGTGCCACCGTAACCAGACGGGCCAAGTTGGAGCTGAAACAACTGACCACAATGCGACCTTGAGCCGACTCCAACTGTTTCAATATACCGCGATAGCAGATTGATTCAGATTTCGACATACCCGGCTTTAGTGCGTTGGTCGAATCACACAACAGAGCACGAATATTGAGCTTAGCGAGTCCTTTATACAGCGACTCATCGAACGGCTCACCAATGACTGGATCATAATCAATTTTCCAGTCGGCCGTGTGCAATACTCTGCCTACTGCAGTCTCAATAAGGAGCGATTGTGCCTCTGGAATCGAGTGTGTAATAGGTAAAAATTCGAGGGTGAAGTTACCCAAGGTAAATCGCTCACGCTGATTGATCACATGAATGGGAACACGACCATCTAACCCATGCTGTGCCAGTTTGCGTCTCAACACTTCGGCCGCAAAAGGCGAAGCATAGACAGGCGCTTTAAGGCGAGGCCAGAGGAATGGAAGAGCGCCCAAGTGGTCTTCGTGGGCATGAGTTATAACGATCCCTCTAAGATTCTCTTTTTGACGCGAGATAAATTTAGGATCGGCGGATACCACGGCTGCAGTACGATGAGAGTCAGGATCAACCACATCGTCAAAGGTGACACCGCAATCGACCATAATCCAGTCACCAGCGTGACCAAGAAGGTTCATGTTCATGCCGATCTCGCCTGAACCACCTAATGGCAAAAACCAGAGATCTTCTTGGCCCGGTGAAGGCAAAGCTTTTGATTGATCACTCATGATCAGTGAGGTACCTCAACACGTTGCACCCTGGGTTTTGAATAGAGAATAATTAACATTAATCCTGATAGGGTTGTAACCGCGAATCCGATCAATAGAGGTAGAACGGTGCCATCAAACTGCATACCGATCAACGAGCCGACCAAGACACCCAGCAACATGGTAAAGGCCCCAATAGTACCTGATGCAACACCTGCAATCTTACCGAATGGTGCCATTGCCAACGCATTAAGATTGCCGAACAACAAACCAAAAAAGAACGTCGTGACAATCATCATCAGTATAAATACTTGAAGTGGGACTGTGAGTTGCCAAGCACCGATGACAATCGCTTCAACCAGTGAAATGCAACCCGATAACGCCATCACAAAGATGACCAATTTTCTGAGCTCAAAGCGGTAGACCAGTTTTGAGTTCATGAACGAGGATATCCCAACCCCTAAGGCCATCATTGCAAAGTAGACTGGAAAGAGCGCTCCGGTATCATAGATGCCTTGCAAAATACCTTGTACAGAAACTAGGAAACCAATCAGTGATCCATGCACCAAGCCTCCCGCAAGGGTGTAGACAAATCCTTCACGAGTGGTGACAACCTGGCGCATTGCTTTCATCACCGGTTTAAACGATAAGATCGATTGGTGTTCAGGGTTTAGCGTCTCCTCTTGGCGCAGAGCAAACCAGATCCAGGTCGCTGTTGTCAGCACCAAAAGCAAGCCAAACACTGCGCGCCAATCTGCTACAAGCAGGACCAGCTGGCCCAGCATAGGCACTACAACAGGACTGAATATAAAGATAGTCATGATCAGTGACATAACCCGAGCCATGTCTGGGCCAACGTATTTATCACGGACAATCGCCATAGTCACTACACGCGGGCCCGCTGCACCCAAGCCTTGTAACACGCGCCCCACCAACATGACCTCAAAGGTCTCTGCGAACAGTGAAATCAGCGTTCCAATTAGCATCAATGTAAAGCCAAGATAGACGGCTGGTTTTCTTCCCCAAGCATCAGCGAGAGGGCCATAGAAAAACTGCCCTATAGCCAGTCCCAACATCACACTGGTAATGACAAACTGATAACGGTTGTTCTCTAATGCGTTGAGATCCGATCCAATTTCATGCAGAGCCGGCAACATTGCATCAACATAGAGTGCCATCAGACATTGCAAGGCCGCCATCAATAGTAAAAATTCAGGCCTTATCGGTGATTTGGTGTTCATGCTATTCCAAACGACGCGCATGGCATCAGTCGAGTTAAAGGGGTGTACCCACCTCTTCTTCTTCAATCACCTCACTCTCTTGTGAGGCTAACTGATACCACTCCATCAACTCTGGGGTCTGCAGCAGCCAATCTCGGTAGTGCGAAGCAGGCTCTGTCAGTTCGATCTGATAGGTGTGAAAACGAGAAGCAATCGGTGCAAAGAATGCATCCAGTATACCTAAATCGGCGCCCTTCTCGCGAGCATTTATGAACCAAGGATCACTCCAGATCTGATCAATACGATCAATCTCTGATCGAACCCTGTCATCTACTGCAATGGATCGCTTTGCGCGGCAGTTCATCGGTAGCGCATGTCTTAAATTGGCAAAGCCTGAGTGTACTTCTGACGCAATGGACCTAGCCTTGGCTCGATCTTGGAGCGATTGTGGCCAACCTGATCCTGCAAGGTGCGCTTCACTGAGGTATTCACAAATGGCTAAGGAATCCCATACCTGAAGATCATTATCAATCAATACCGGCACGCGCCCCGCATCACTGTATTGAGAGAGTTTCTCATGGAAGTCTGACTCAAACAGCGCTAAGCGTTTCTGTTCAAAATAGAGCCCTGAACGTCTCATAAAAAACCAGGCCCTAAGTGACCAGCTAGAGTAGTTGTGATTACCAATAACGAGCATCAGAGTTGATTGGTTGGATGTGGCTAGATTCCACATGCAGAGGCGCCTCGTTTTTTAAGATATTGCTGATGGTACTCTTCAGCAGGCCAGAAGGTTTGAGCCGGTACAATTTCAGTCACGATGGGATTGGCAAACACCCCACTGGTTCCAAGAACGGCTTTCGACTGCTCAGCTAAGATACGCTGTGTATCATCATGATAAAAAATAGCGGAACGGTATTGGGTTCCAATATCAGGACCCTGTCGATTAAGCGTAGTGGGATCATGCCATTGCCAAAAAGAGTCCAACAACGATTCATACGCAATAAGATGTTCATCAAATTCGATATGCACCACCTCAGCATGTCCCGTCTGACCAGAACAGACATCCTGATAGCTGGGCTGATCGAGAGCGCCGCCCATGTAGCCAACCTGAGTAGCTGTGACACCGGTCAACTCGGAAAATCGCAGCTCAACACCCCAAAAACAACCTGCGGCAAACGTAGCAAACGCCATACAAACACCTCCAATAAGATTTAATGGATGTACGTTAATCCTTAAGAGTGTCGATCAGCACAGTGTGCCACGCAACTCTTTTTTCATCTAAGGTCATCGATGCATGAGCGGGACTGGTCGATGGAAGCTGAACAAAGTGAATACCCTTTTCGGTTGCGAGATGATCAAACCCGGCGCGTTTGAACAGTGTCATGGCTGCGCCTCCATTCAGAAGGATGCTCTTAAGCCTAGGCAAGTTAGGAATTAATTGATCAATCGGATTGAAGTGAATCGTCGATGATTTAATATCCGAATCCAGTGAACCTGGTCTTTCCGCCTGAGCAACGACATCCCAAAATCCTATTCCACACTCTAATGCCGTGGCTATTCGTTTGTCGTAACTGAGTGAGATGGGCACCTGCATCCAGTCACAAAGAATGGGCCATAGGGCATTTCTCGGGTGAGCATAGTACTTCTGTTCTGCAATTGATTTTTTACCGGGCAGTGAGCCCAATATCAGCATTTCAGTGTTCGTATTGCACACAGCGCTGAACGAGTGATCAATCATCCTTTTGGGTCCACTGAAGAATTCCTATATGCTATGGCCTTTCAGCCTAACTAAGCGGTTTTAACAACGCAATGTCGACCTATGCCATCGGTGATATTCAAGGGTGCTATCGAACGCTAATCGCCCTCCTTGATTCAATCCAATTCAGTGACGATGATCAGCTATGGATTGCTGGCGATTTAGTGAATCGCGGTCCAGACTCTTTAGAGGTTCTGCGATTTATAAAATCACTAGAATCTCGTGCGCGGGTTGTTCTTGGGAATCACGACCTTCACCTATTAGCGCTTGCTTCGGGTATCGATCGAAAAACAGGAAAAACATTAAAACCAATCATGCAAGCGAATGACCGTGATGAGTTGTTGAGCTGGCTTATACAACAACCTCTGATTCAACGTTGTGACTCCTTAGGCTATGTCATGACACACGCAGGCATCCCTCATATATGGTCGTTAGAGCAAGCGGAACAACTGGCTAAAGAGGTTACTGACTGTTTACAAAGCACATTGGCCGTCCACTATTTTGAGCAGATGTATGGCAACAAACCGGCCAGATGGAAAGATGAAATCATTGGCTTCGACCGATTGCGAACGATCACAAACTACTTCACCCGCATGCGCTATATTAAGCCCTCTGGTAAATTGGACTTTGACGCTAACGGTGGGTTAGACGAACAGCCTGAGGGTTTCCTGCCCTGGTTTGAATTACCAACACAGGTACGTTCACATAAACAGATTACCGGTCACTGGGCGGCATTAGGCCTTAGAGTGGCACCCAATCATTACGCACTCGACACAGGATGTGTTTGGGGCGGAGAGTTAACGGCTTTGCGCCTTGAAGATGGATCGATCTTTTCGATTGCAAGCCAAGAGTTAAATAGTTAATGGTGACTAAGGATACAAAATGAATCAGTTTAAACACGTCGTTGCAAAAGATGCGCTCGAGCTTATTGAAAAAGGTGCTGTAGTGGCCGACATTCGTGACGGACAAAGCTTTGCTAACAACCACATCAAAGGCGCAGTCAATCTATCCAACGACAACCTGCAAGAGTTCATCGATAGCAACGAGTTCGATGCCCCAATTCTTGTCTGCTGTTACCACGGCATGAGCAGTCAATCGGCAGCGGCTTTCCTGTGTGAACGTGGTTTTGAAGAGGTCTACAGTATTGATGGCGGTTTCGAACGCTGGGTATTGGCCTTCCCTGAGCACTGCGAAAAGGGCTAATCATGCAGGTCTATCTGGTGGGTGGCGCTGTCCGAGATGAACTACTCGGTCTCGGAATTAAAGACCGTGATTGGGTCGTCGTCGGTGCCACACCAGAAGCGATGCTTGAAGCAGGTTATAGGCCGGTGGGCAGTGACTTTCCCGTCTTCCTTCACCCTGAAACGCATGAAGAGTATGCATTAGCCAGAACCGAACGCAAAAGTGGTCGAGGCTATAAGGGCTTCACTTTTCATACGGATCCGAGTGTCACTCTGGAAGAGGATCTATTAAGACGGGATCTGACGATTAATGCGATGGCAAAGAGTGATGAGGGTGTCATTACCGATCCATTCAACGGCCAAAAAGATCTCATAGACCGAGTGCTCAGACACGTTTCAGAGGCTTTTTTAGAAGATCCTCTTCGTGTCCTTCGTGTCGCACGATTCCAAGCACGCTTTGCTCACCTTGGTTTTAAAGTCGCACCCGAAACGCTCAAGTTGATGCAAGGTATGAGCGCCTCTGGTGAGCTTGATCACCTGACCGCAGAACGCGTCTGGCAAGAGTTTGAGCGGGCACTCAAGACTAAGACACCCAGTCAGTTCCTGGCCACTTTGGAAAAGAGCCATGCCAGTTATCTACTGACACCCCTCGACAGTGTTAAACCAGAAGAGTCTGCTTGTATCGACGCTCCAATTCTCTCGAGTGCAGAAGAGCGATTTTCTCTGTTGTGCTATCTAGCGGATATGTCATCAGAAACGATCGAAACCTTAGCGTTAAGACTTAAGGTACCCAATCGTTTTAAAACATTGGCGATGGCCTACAGTAGA
>CATEEE010000029.1 GCA_949499045.1 Marinobacterium sp. xm-d-530
GCAAAGGATACTCTATTTAAAGCCAATTTTTCATATAACAAAACGTTAGTAATAAATTAAATTGGTTATTTATTTCGCATATGCGTAAAAACTTTCAATAATCCGTAGCTAAAATAGGGTGTTGTCGCAATAGTGATACACTTGTCGCTAAAATCTGAAATATATCTGGACTAAAGTCGAGTGTCTGTGTAGTGTTTTTACATAATTCAAAGCTAGACGCAGATTAACTGCGCTTTAAACGATCAACCAGGTACCTTTTTTACAAGGTCCAAGCGTCAACGGAAATGGCGCAAAAGGGAGAGTACTGTGAACGAAATCATTGAAGATATCGACCCAATTGAAACCGATGAGTGGCTTCAGGCATTAGAGTCAGTTGCTCAACATGAAGGCAGCGAGCGAGCGTCTTACCTTCTTCGAAAATTGGGTGCTAAAGCGGCTGACTTAGGTGTGGAGAACTGTTCAGAGTTGAGCACGCCTTACAAGAATACCATCGCGCCACAGAACGAAGCTCCTCTCCCAGGTGATCTGTTTATGGAGCGCCGCATTCGTTCATTCATCCGTTGGAATGCGATGGCGATGGTGATGCGAGCGAATGATAATGATGAGGGCCTTGGCGGTCACATCTCTTCTTTCTCATCTTCAGCAACGCTTTATGATATCGGTTTTAACCACTTTTTCCGCGGTAATGAAGGCGAGCAAGATGCTGACATGGTCTTTTTCCAAGGACACATCTCACCGGGTATCTATGCGCGTGCTTACCTTGAAGGCCGTCTGACTGAAGAGCAGTTAGATAACTTCCGTCGTGAAGTTGATGGTAATGGTCTATCTTCTTACCCACACCCTTGGTTGATGCCTGATTTCTGGCAGTTCCCAACAGTCTCTATGGGTCTAGGTCCCATTCAAGCTATTTATCAAGCACATGTTATGCGTTACATGTCGGCACGTGATTTGGTTAAACGTGGTGATCGTAAAGTCTGGGCATTCCTAGGTGATGGTGAGTGTGATGAACCAGAGTCTTTAGGTGCTATCTCTCTGGCTGGTCGCGAGCAGCTAGAAAACCTTATTTTTGTTGTTAACTGTAACTTGCAACGTTTGGATGGTCCGGTTCGTGGTAACGGTAAGATCGTTCAAGAGCTAGAAAGCGTCTTCCGTGGTGCAGGCTGGAATGTCATCAAGTGTCTTTGGGGTCGTCACTGGGATCCTCTATTTGAGCGTGACAAGACGGGTCTGCTTCAGAAGCGTATGGATGAAGTGGTCGACGGCGAACTTCAGAACATGAAAGCGAACGGCGGTGCGTACACTCGCGAGCACTTCTTTGGTAAATACCCGGAGCTTCTTGAGCTAGTTAAGGATATGTCGGACGACGATATCATGAACCTTAACCGTGGCGGTCATGACCCATACAAAGTTTACGCTGCTTACAAAGCTGCATCTGAGCATAAAGGTCAGCCAACCGTTATCTTGGCTCAAACTGTAAAAGGTTACGGTACTGGTAAATCGGGTGAAGCGAAAAATGATACTCACTCGATGAAGAAAGTTGCACTGGATGATCTTAAAGATTTCCGTGACCGCTTTAATATTCCGGTTGAAGATGATCAGCTCAAAGAGCTGCCTTACTACCGCCCAAGCCCTGACTCACCTGAAATGAAGTACATGCTGGGTGCACGTGAGAAGCTGGGTGGTTTCTACCCAATTCGTCGTACAGAGTTTGAAGAACTGCCAGTTCCAGCTTTGGATACGTTTGCAGGTCAGCTTAAATCGAGCGGTGAACGTTCCCTATCCACTCAGATGGCCTTTAACCGCGTACTAAGCTCCATTGTGAAAGATAAGAATCTTGGCCAGCGCGTCGTGCCGATTGTGCCTGATGAAGCGCGTACCTTTGGTATGGAAGGTATGTTCCGTCAGTTGGGTATCTACACCTCTGAAGGTCAGCAATACGTTCCACATGACCACGATCAGATCATGTTCTACAAAGAGAGTAAATCGGGTCAGATTCTTGAAGAGGGTATCAACGAGTCGGGTGCTTTCTCTGCATGGTTGGCTTGTGCAACCGCCTACTCGAACAGTAACTGTACGTTGATTCCATTCTACATCTTCTACTCAATGTTCGGTTTCCAGCGTGTGATGGACCTGACTTGGGCAGCGGGTGATTCGCAAGCGCGTGGTTTCTTGATTGGTGCTACCTCAGGTCGTACGACGTTGAACGGTGAGGGTTTGCAGCACCAGGATGGTCACTCACACCTGATGGCGCAGATGATTCCTAACTGTATCTCTTACGACCCAACCTACGGCTACGAAGTGGCGGTCATTGTTCAAGACGGCATGCGTCGTATGTATCAAGAGCAAGAGAACAAGTTCTACTACATCACAACCCTCAACGAGAACTATCAGCACCCTGAAATGCCAGTGGGTGCAGAAGAGGGGATTGTTAAAGGTATCTACCTGCTTGAAGAGGGTAAGAAAGCCGACCTTCGTGTCCAGTTGTTTGGTTGTGGCTCGATCCTTCGTGAAGTACGTGAAGGTGCAACCATTCTTCGTGAAGAGTTTGGCGTTGAAGCAGATGTTTGGAGTACAACATCGATCAACGAGCTGACTCGCGATGCGATGGAAGTGAACCGTTGGAACATGCTCCATCCAGAAGAGCAGCCACGTGAGTCCTTCCTAGAGCAATCTTTGAAAGGTTATGATGGTCCTGTTATCGCGTCAACAGATTACATGCGTATGTATGCCGATCAGTTGCGTGAATACATTCCACGTCGTTACAAAGTACTGGGTACTGATGGCTTTGGTCGCTCAGATACTCGCAGCAAACTGCGTAGCTTCTTCGAAGTAAACCGTTACTACGTAGCTGTAGCGGCGCTTAAAGCACTTCAGGAAGAGGGCAAAATCGAAGCTTCAGTTGTCGCTAGTGCGATTCAGAAGTTCAACATCAACCCAGATAAACCAGCTCCTTGGACGGTTTAAGTCGATTGAGAACTTTGAAGAATTCGTAAGGAGATAACTGTGAGTACTATTACTGTAAACATTCCAGATCTCAGCGGCGCAACTGACGTTGATGTGATTGAAGTTCTAGTGGCTGCGGGCGATGTCGTCGCTGAAGGCGATAGCCTGATTACACTAGAGACTGACAAAGCCTCTATGGAAGTACCTTCGCCGCAAGCAGGTAAGATTGTATCGATGGCCATTTCGGAAGGCGACACAGTCAATGAAGGCGACCTGTTGATGGAAATTGAGATCGCCTCTTCTGAGTCAGTGTCAGCTGATGAACCTGTTGCTGAGCCTGAAGCTGTTGAGTCTGTCTCTGCCGCTGTAGAGTCAGCTGCTCCAGTGGCAGCTGCGTCTACTGTTGAGCAAGTTCTAATTCCCGATCTTAGCGGTGCATCTGATGTCGATGTGATCGAGGTATTGGTTGCTGTTGGTGATACGGTTTCTGAAGGCGACAGCCTAATCACTCTAGAGACGGACAAAGCGTCTATGGAAGTTCCCTCTCCAGCATCAGGTGTTGTTAAAGCGCTAACGATTGCAGAGGGTGACAAGGTCAATGAAGGTGATCTACTGATTGAGCTTGAAGTTACTGGTGCATCTGCACCCGCACCAGTCGCAGCGACCGTCGAATCCTCATCGGCTGCGGCACCTGTTGAAGCGTCAGTGCCTCCTGCAGCGGCTTCGTCTGGCGGTGTTGAGTCGGTATTGATCCCAGATCTAAGTGGTGCATCGGATGTCGATGTGATTGAAGTGTTGGTTAAAGAGGGTGATAGCGTTGCTGAAGGCGATAGCTTGATTACTCTTGAAACTGACAAAGCTTCAATGGAGGTACCGTCACCTTCTGCTGGTGTCATTAAATCGATGAAGATCAGCGAGGGCGATAAAGTTAACGAAGGCGACCTTCTATTAGAGCTTGAAGTGGTTGGTTCAGCCCCTGCAGCAGCTCCTGTTTCTGCGCCTGCACCTTCTGCTTCAGCACCTGCTCCTGCTCCAGCTCAGTCAGCAGCGCCTACTAAACCGGCTCCAGCGACAACAGCAACGGACTTAGTGGATTTAGAGAAGCGAAATCGCTCAGTTCATGCAGGTCCTGCCGTTCGTGCTATTGCACGTGAATATGGTGTGGATCTGACGAAAGTAACTGGTTCTGGTCGTAAAGGTCGAATTGTTAAGCAAGACGTTCAAGCCTACGTTAAAGGCGCACTTCAGAAGTTGGATTCAGCGCCTGCGGCAGC
>CATEEE010000030.1 GCA_949499045.1 Marinobacterium sp. xm-d-530
TAGGCACTGTCTAGGTGAAACAGTGCTGCCTCCTGCAGGCCGCGTAGTTTCATACGATTGGGGAAATCGTTGCTCGACTCATTATTGATACCCCCCAGCGCGTATTGAGCAAACGCGAGTGTCTGATTAACACGCTGGGAGTATAGGTCGGCCATTAACGCTTCTTAGCTTTAGCCGCTTCGATTTGCCACATACCGTTGGTGAAGTATGCTCTCCAACCAGTCGCCTTACCTTCAACTTCCGTCATAAGGTACTGCTCTTTAGTTTTACGGCTGTAACGAATTTGTGCTGGGTTACCCTGCTCGTCTTGCTCAGGCCCTTCCATCAAGAAGTGGTATTTAGGGTCGATGGCATTTTTATGTGGATTCAACTCTTTAACCAGAGGCGCACGAGTCTCGCGATTACGTGGGAATTGGCTTGCCGCTAAAAATAGTCCACTAGCCCCATCTCGAAGGATGTAGGTATCATCCACCTTCTGACACTTAAGCTCAGGCATCGGAACAGGATCCATCTTAGGCGGTGCAACTTCACCATTTTTGAGCAGCTTACGAGTGTTTTTACACTCTGAATTGGTGCAGCCAAAGAACTTACCGAAGCGCCCCGTTTTAAGGTGCATCTCAGCGCTACACTTATCACACTCGACAACAGGACCATCATAGCCCTTGATACGATAGTTACCCTCTTCCACCTCAAAGCCATCACAATCCGGGTTGTTACCACAGATGTGCAGCTTGCGCTTCTCATCAATCAGGTAGGAGTCCATAGAGGAGCTACACTTCCCACAACGGTGCTTCTCTAACAGAAGACGAGACTCCGCCTCATCATCGGCATCCACTGCGACAACCTCATCACCAGGGATCAGGTTGATGGTCGTTTTACAACGCTCTTTAGGTGGCAAAGCATAACCAGAACAACCCAGGAAGACGCCCGTGGTTGCTGTACGAATCATCATTGGGCGCTGACAAGCAGGACAGCTAATATCGGTTTCAGTCGGATCATTGGCACGCATGCCGCCGTCCACTGATTGTGCTGCTTCTAATTCGCCTTCAAATTGCGTGTAGAAATTATTGAGAAGATCCTTCCAATTGATATCACCTTCTGCGACATCATCTAATTTCTCTTCCATTCGCGCTGTGAAGCTAAAGTCCATGAGATCTGGAAAACTTTCAGCCAGACGATCGGTGACGATGTCACCCATTTTTTGTGCATAGAAACGACGATTCTGAACGTCGACATAACCACGATCTTGAATGGTTGAAATGATCGCAGCATAGGTAGAGGGACGACCTATACCCCGTTTCTCAAGCTCTTTAACCAAGCTCGCTTCTGTGTAGCGCGGTGCAGGTTTCGTAAAGTGCTGGCTAGGATCCAACGCTTTGAGCGTTAGCGATTCACCCACTTGCATATCAGGTAAAATCTGATCTTCATCCGATTTGCCACGGAAGTTCATCACTCGAGTGTAACCATCAAACTGCAAGACACGACCTTTAGTCGTCAGCTCGTAGGCTCCAGCCTTAACCGTTACGCGTGTGCTTAAGTAACGGGCTGGTGTCATTTGGCAAGCTAGGAATTGATTACGAATCAGCTCGTACAGACGAACTGCGTCGGCATCAACACCATTCACTGAGTCAGACGTAACATTAACATCCGATGGACGGATCGCCTCATGCGCCTCTTGCGCACCCTCTTTGGAGCTGTATCGAATCGGCTGAGGTGGCAAGTAATCACCACCAAACTGAGCACCAATAAACTCTCTAGCTGCTTCAACCGCCTCATTACTCAAGTTGGTCGAATCGGTACGCATGTAGGTAATGTAACCCGCTTCGTAAAGACGCTGAGCGAGCATCATCGTTTTCTTAACACCAAAGCCTAAACGGGTACTGGCAGCCTGCTGTAAAGTAGAGGTAATAAAAGGGGCAGAAGGCTTACTACTGGTGGGTCGATCTTCACGATTAACGACTTCATAAGAGGCACTCTGTAGCGCCTTGACGGCAGCCATTGCCTGATCTTCATTGGTTGGCTTAAACGCAGCACCGGCCTGTTTAACGACCTCTAAACGAACAGCCTTGTCACCTTGGGTCTGTGCATCAGCATGCAGTTCCCAATACTCATCTGGGATGAAGGCACGAATTTCGCGTTCACGCTCAACAACAAGACGAACTGCAACGGACTGAACACGACCCGCAGAGAGACCGCGAGCCACCTTCTCCCAAAGGAGCGGTGACACCATGTAACCGACAACACGGTCAAGAAAACGGCGCGCTTGCTGTGCATTAACACGGTTCAGATCTAGATCGCTCGGTTTTTCGAACGCTTCATTGATCGCTTTTTTGGTAATCTCATTAAAGACAACACGACGATAGCGAGAATCATCACCACCAATCGCTTCACGAAGGTGCCATGCGATGGCTTCACCCTCACGGTCCAAATCGGTTGCGAGATAGATTTGATCAGCGCTTTTAGCCAGTTTGCGTAGTTCATCAACGACCTTCTCTTTACCGGGAAGAATCTCATAATGAGCTGACCAATCCTTGTTTGGATCAATCCCCATACGGGCAACAAGTTGCTCTCTCTGTTTGCGCTTCTTGTGCTCAACTTTCTGTTCTGGAGAGAGTTTTCGTGTCAAAGCAGCCTGTTTAGCGCGCTCTTTTGGATCAGACTTCTGGGCACTACCACTGGTAGGCAGATCACGAATATGACCAACGCTGGACTTAACCACGTACTGGTTACCAAGATACTTATTGATCGTCTTGGCCTTGGCTGGTGACTCCACTATTACCAGGGTTTTACCCATCTTTATCTACCTATTCAAAACTGTGTCTTTTTTTACAAATACGTGGAAACTGACTTCAGCGTCAAGTGAGCATTGCAAAAAATTTATCGGCGCAACAATACAGAGCTAAAAAATAAATGCAAATTAACGCCTAGGAATAGGTGTTAAAAGAGCAGTTTAGATCAGAGAAAATCGATTAACCTCTTCCCCAGACTCTAAACGCACTTTCTCTACAAACATCTCATACGGACGAACCCATAGATCAAAGTTGCCATAGAGGGTTCTATAAACCACCATCAACTCTTCCGTTTCCGAGTGTCTGGCGGTTCCAATCACTTCGTAATCATTACCTTTGTAGTGCTTGTAAATCCCTGGGGTTAACTCGCTACTCATCAAATCATCTCCGCTAACAGTTGATTGGCCTTTTCACCTAGTTCATCCAGCGCACCAGCATGTTCTGGCTCACGCCAGTAGAGTGTCAAGTGAATCGCCGTTGACTCAACGGCAACAACCTCTTTAGGCAGCTGCTTTAGCCAATCAACAAGCACACTCAACTTAGCAGCACTTAATGTCCGCTCCCCTTTTGACCAAGACCAACCTTCAGGTAGGCCATCAGCGGCCATGGCATCAACACGTGCCACCACCCACTCATTCCACTGATCCTTTGCTGAACGATCCAATTTGCCACGCAACATACGGTAAGCCGGCATGTTGATGACCTCTGACTCCATCTCACCCTTTGCTCTTGGTATCTCTAGGCGCGATAACTGCACCTGGAAACCCAGCTTGCGTGCATCTAATCTGAGCTTAGACTGGAAGCGCTGACGAGGCGTTGGCATGACCCACATCATAGAACCGATCAAAGAGAGCATAATCAGAACAATAATTGCCCACTTCATATGTTAAAAACCTTCTTATCTGCTATTAATAATAGTAGGTACTCAATAGGGAGAATCACCATGAGTCACTACAATCGTATTCTTGTTGCCATCGATCTATCAGAAGAGTCTGGAATAGTGCTTGAAAAAGCCAAACTGCTAGCTGAACAGAATCAAGCTGAGTTAAATCTGATTCATGTGGTCGAGATTGTTAGCTACGCCTACGGCGGCGAAATCCCAGTCGACATTGCCGACATTCAAACTCAAATCGAGAACCATGCCGAATCGAAACTAAGCTCACTGGCCACCAGCCTAGGCTACCCTGTTAACAAAGCGATTGTCGCAACGGGTAACACGGGTTCAGAGATTCATGCCGTTTCAAAGGATCTTAAAACAGATCTCATCGTCATTGGTTCTCACGGTCGTCACGGTCTATCACTACTGCTAGGATCAACCTCCAATGGAGTCCTGCACGGCGCAGAGTGCGACATTCTTGCCGTACGACTGGGGCATTAACCCTCAGCCATTGCCTCTAACTCCATCCAGCGCTCCATCTGTACCTCCAGCTGAGTTTCTAAAGCGCTTAACTTTTCAAGCTCAGCGGTAACCTCTTCATGTGGTCGCTGATAGAAGTCAGCTGAACCACAAACCGCCTGCTGGACTTCAACGGCAGCTTCCGTCTGCTCCATCAGTTCTGGAAGCATATCCAACTCTCTCTGTAGCTTGTAAGAGAGCTTAACGGTTTTTTTAGCCTCTTCAGCCTGCTTTTTATTCGATTTAGCCGGCTCAGATTTTGGCACAACACTCTGAGTAGACACATTTTTTGGGCGCTGACGTAACCAGTCATGGTAGCCGCCCACGTACTCATGAATGACACCGTCACCTTCAAACGCAAGCGTGCTAGTGACTATATTATCGAGAAATTGGCGATCATGGCTGACTAACAACAGCGTGCCCTGATAGTCGAGCAGGATCTCTTCAAGCAGCTCCAGGGTCTCGACATCAAGATCATTGGTCGGCTCATCAAGCACCAAAAGGTTTGAGGGCTGACTGAATAACTTAGCCAGCATAACCCGATTGGTCTCACCACCCGATAACGCTTTAACCGGAGTACGAGCCCGCTCAGGGGTGAATAGAAAATCTTGAAGGTAACTTATGATATGGCGCGAACGACCATTAATATCGATACTTTCACGACCGCCAGAGACGTTATCAATAATGCTCTTTTCAGGATCAACTTGCCCCCTCAACTGGTCGAAATAGCCAACGAGAAGCTGACTTCCCAAGCGGACCTCACCGTGATCCGGGGTTTGCTCACCCAAAATCAGTTTTAACAGTGAACTTTTACCTATACCGTTAGGCCCGATCAAGCCGATACGATCACCTCGCTGAATACGCACTGAGAGATCCTTAACGACCGGTTGTCCCGCATAGCTAAGAGAGACATTTTGCAGCTCTGCCACTAACTTACCAGAGCGAACTGCCTCTTCGACGTCGAACTTAGCTTTACCCTGGCGTTCACGACGATCTGACCGTTCAACACGTAACTGTTTCAACGCGCGAACACGACCCTCATTGCGAGTACGACGCGCTTTGATGCCTTGACGTATCCACACCTCTTCTTGTGCCAATTTTTTATCAAACAGCGCGGACTGCTTAGCCTCTTCCTCAAGCAATTTCTCTTTTTGCGTAAGGTAGGTTGAATAACTGCCAGGGAAATCAACCAACTGACCACGGTCTAATTCAATGATGCGTGTCGCCAAACGCTCCACGAGAGCACGGTCGTGCGATATAAATAGAAGCCCGCCTTTGTAGGCGCCCAACACCTCTTCTAACCACTCGATGGTCTCAATATCCAGGTGGTTAGTGGGTTCGTCCAACAGTAACAAGTCAGGACTTTGCACCAGTGCAGCCCCCAAAGCCGCACGTCGGCGCCAGCCACCTGATAGTTCAGACATGAGCTTTTCGCCAGGTAACTGCAGTTGGCTAAGAACTCGTTCCACACGTGTCTCAAGTGACCATGCATCACGGGCTTCAAGATCGTGCTGCAGACGCTCCAACTCATCAAGTGATGAATTACTGTTGGACAACAGTGTTTCGTAGCGATCTCTCAACTCAACCAGATCAGCAAGGCCTGCTTCGACGACACTGCGAACTGATCGCTCATCAGCTGCGGGCAAGCTCTGCGGCAACTGGGCAATTCGAGCCGTCGGACTGCGCCAAATGACACCGCTATCGACATCCATTTCACCCGAAACGATTTTAAGCAGTGTTGATTTGCCTGTACCGTTAATACCGACTAGTGCTACTCGCTCACCAGCCTCTATCTGCAGGTTAGCGTTGTCTAAAATTGCACGGGTACCAAAGGCCAGAGAGACCTGATCAAATCGAATAAATGCCATGTGAGTCGCTTAATTGTAAAACTGGTCGCGTAGTTTAACTCAGTTGCTAAAAATTAACCTGACAAGGGGTGAAATTTTTACAGATTTCAACCATAGTTAGTGAAGAAACTTATTTGAGTGCGAGCTTTGTTAACAACTAATAAATTTTACAAGGTCATAGCCCCCATTCTCTTCAGCACTTTTGCCATCAGCATTGAGTCCATGGCTAAAGGTAAAGAGAGTGCAGAACAACTCGCATTTCTAAAAGCAGAGAGACTCGCCAAACTCGGTCGCCTAGATCTAAAGGACCCGACTGTTCAACAGCTTGAGTCGTACCCCCTCTACCCTTACCTTGTTTTCAATCAGTTCAGTTCCGAACTGAACCGGCTCAAGCCAAAAGATATTAAACACTTTGCCAACCAGTACCCTGACTCACACTTAGAGGGGCTATTGCGCTTCAACTACACGGCATACCTTGGTGAACGTAAGAGCTGGGGGGAATTCTTATCACACTACAGTGAAATCGACTCCCCCAACACTGAGATGCAGTGCCGCTATGCCGAAGCACTATATAGACAGAAACGCACGACCGAGGCTGCCAAACTTGCAGCACAACTCTGGAGTGTGGGTCGCTCCCAACCAGACAGTTGTGATGATCTGTTCAGATTGTTCAGAGCCAATGGTGATCTTACTAGCGATGTTGCACTCAGCAGAGTGCTTAATGCGTTGGATGCAAACAAATGGGGCCTATCGGGTTATGCGCTACGCTTTGTAAAGTCAGAGTCTGATCGACGCATTGCCGATGCCGCACGTTCAGTCTATCGATCCCCCTTTAAAGTACTGCAAATGGGGCGCGGTTACTCGCCCAAACAACTCGCAAAAATTCAACGCATCGCGATTGAACGTGCGTATCGCCATGATCCCTACGAAGCGTTAAATTTGTTGCTAAAGCTTGGCAAAGGGTTTGACCTGAGTCAGGCGGATAATTTACGTGAGCTAACGCGTGTTGGCGTTAGAGTCGCCAAAGAGCTCGATGCACATGATCGAGTCAAACTTGCTAAACTTGATCCAACCTATGCCAGCGCCGAGCTAACTGAGTGGCGTATTCGTCTGGCTCTGCTTGAACAGGACTGGCAGCAGGTTGCCACACTAATTGCCAAACTCCCTAAAGAGTTACAAGAATCGCCACGTTGGCAATATTGGTTGGCCGCGCTTCCAGATAATCCAATGCGCACTCAAATTTTAGATTCACTGCGCAGCAAACGTAGTTTTTATGGTTTCTTAGCGGCGGATCATCTAGGGCAGGATGCCGATTTGAATCATGAGCCAATCACTTTTGATCAAACTCTACTAACTGAATTAAGAAACTCTAAGCACTACCTGCGTATCAAAGAGCTGACACAGCTTGATCGCTACACGGTCTCTCGTTCGGAGTTCAATCGTTGGATAGAGACGATGTCTTCAAATGAGATCCAACACTCGGCACACCTGATGAATGAGTTGGGTTGGTATCAACAGGGAATATTAGCCGCCGCGTACAATGAGTTTTGGAACGATATGGATCTTCGCTTTCCGGAGGGATTTGAGGGCCTGTTTATTAAACATGCTCACAAACGAAAAATTGATCCTATTTGGGCCCAAGCCTTAGCTCGACAGGAGAGCGCTCTATTCCCCTGGGCTCGATCCAGCGTTGGTGCAAGAGGGCTCATGCAGCTGATGCCAAGAACAGCTAAACGCACCGCCAAATCAATCAAAGTGAAGTATAAAAGTCGTAACCGGCTCTACGATCCCGATTTCAACGTACAACTGGGAACCGCCTATTTAGCACAGATGTACCGTCAGTTTGATAAGAATCGGATCTATGCAACCGCGGCTTATAATGCAGGGCCACATCGAGTCAGCCGCTGGCTTAAAGGCCGTGAGGATCTGCCGTTGGAGATTTTCATAGAGCTGATACCCTTTGATGAAACACGCACCTATGTACAGAATGTTCTCAGCTTCTCTGTCATCTACGCTCAGCGTAAGGGCCAACCACGAAAGATGCTAACACCCACCGAACGGGCTCTACTGGCCCTCAATTGATTCAATAAACTGGGCCAACTGTGCGGCATCAAAGGGCCAATCCAGATACTGTTTCGTTTGGGGTTCGACCAACACAGGTATCCGGGTGGCGTACTGATTCATTAGCTCATCCTCAAACGCTATATCGACCAGGTCCACTTCAAATTTGGCAGGATCGATCCCTTCTACTAATAGAGGCAGGGCTTGATCACACAGATGGCACCCCTCAGTCGTCATCAATTCCAGCAACTTCACGATTAAAAATTCCTTAATATTTAAGCTATAGAGTAAGACTAAACTCTATCTTGTTCCACACTATAGATAGGGTTATTCTAGGATAATATTTTGCAGTGCAACAATTCACTGCATCACCAGTCAAATACATTGGAGTTTTACCATGGCGACTAAGGGTAACGAACCTACAGATCCTCAAGAGTTCATCAACTACGTAAGCCAAGAGACAAGCAAAATGCTTGAGAACTTCTCTGGCAACGGTGCTGAGGATATGTTCTCTCAATTCACAAAGTCATGGACAGAACTTGCGACTCGTTCACTGCAAGATCCTACACTGTGGATGCGTGCAATCGCCGATTACCAAACGGCGCAGTTTAATCTATGGCGCAACATGCTAACCGGCAACAGTGCTGAAGCGCCTGTTGCAGAACCGGAGCGTGGCGATCGTCGTTTCCAGGCTGAAGAGTGGTCAACCAACCCTATTTACGACTACATCAAACAGTCTTACCTATTGAGCTCTAAGATGCTGACTCAGATGGCTGAGAGCGCGAACCTATCGGATCAAGAGCAGAACAAACTGGAGTTCTACACTCGCCAGTTCATCGATGCAATGTCGCCAACCAACTTTGCAGCCACTAACCCTGAAGTACTTCAACAAGCGCTTGATACTAAGGGACAATCACTGCTAGATGGTATGAAAAACCTATTGGCCGACTTCGAAAAAGGTCGCATCTCAATGACTGACGAGAGTGCCTTCACACTAGGTGAGAACCTTGCAACAACCGAAGGCTCTGTCATCTTCCAGAACGATGTCATTCAGGTTATTCACTATAAGCCAGAGGGTGAACAGGTTTACACTCGCCCTACTCTGATCATTCCACCTAGCATCAACAAGTTCTACATTCTTGACCTGCAGCCACACAACTCATTTGTGAAGTACTGTGTTGAACAGGGCCAAAACACCTTCCTAGTCTCTTGGCGCAACCCAACCTCTGAACAGTCAAACCTAAGCTGGGATGACCTTGTTTCTCAAGGTATCTTTGAAGCGGTTCGTGTCACTAAAGAGGTCTCTGACAGCGACAAGATCAACACGGTTAGCTGGTGTGTCGGTGGCACATTAACGGCCACAGCACTGGCGGTTATGGCGAAGCGTAAAGACACCAGCATCGCAAGCGCGACCTTCCTAACGACGCTGACGGATTTCTCTGACCCAGGTGATCTCTGTGTCTTCATTGATGACTACCAAGTAAAACAGCTGGAACAGAAAGTGAGTCAAGCGGGCTTCCTAAACGGACGCGAACTGGCTACATCGTTCAACATGCTGCGCTCGAACGATCTCATCTGGTCTTACGTTGTCAACAACTACCTTAAAGGTCAGACGCCTCCGCCGTTTGATATTCTCTACTGGAACTCGGACAGCACCAACCTTCCAGCAGCGATGTACACCTACTACATCAATAAGATGTACCTAGAGAACAAACTGGTTGAACCGAATGCACTAGAGATTTGTGGTGAAAAGATCGATCTAGGCGAGATCAAAATCCCTTGTTACTTCCTATCGACCATTGAAGACCACATCGCACCTTGGAAAGCGACATTCAAAGCGACAGAGACCTTCGGTTCAGAGATCGAGTTCGTCCTTGGCGGAAGCGGTCACGTTGCCGGTGTTATCAACCCAGCCTCTAAAAACCGCCGTAACTACTGGGTTAAAGGTGATCAGGGCCAAGGCGCTGACCACTGGTTTGAAACCTCTGAAAAAGTCGAAGGCTCTTGGTGGCCAAACTGGGCAGAGTGGGTTCGTCGTCGTGCAGGTAAAAAAGTGGAAGCACCTAAAACTCTGGGCAGCAAAGAGAACAAGCCGCTTGAAGCCGCTCCGGGTAGCTACGTGAAAGTTCGTATCGATTAATCTTCCAAATCGATGCAAAAAGCCGGACACTGTGTGCCCGGCTTTTTTGTGCGTTATTAATGGAATCAGGAGATCAACATGGATGACTTTTTTGATAAGGGTTTAGAGATGCGTCGCAGCACTTTGGGTACTGAGTACGTCGATAAAAACCTAGCCGCTGCTGATGACTTTAACCGCCCCTTTCAGGAGGCGATGACCGCTTGGTGCTGGGGTTTTGGTTGGGGCGATGATGCCATTGATCCAAAAACACGTTCGTTAATGAACTTAGCCATGCTGGGCGCCATGGGCAAAAGCCATGAATGGGCAACCCACTGCAAGGGTGCACTGAAAAATGGCTGCAGTGTAGACGAAATTCGAGCAGCGATTCATGCTGTCGGTATCTATGCTGGTGTGCCTGCAGCCGTTGAGTGTTTTCGTATCGCACGAACAGTACTTGAAGAGGCAGGAGAGCTTTAAGCCTCTTTGACTTGAGACATAGCATGCCATTTTTTCCGCCCAATTCCAGATTAGAGATCAAGCAGCTGCTGCACCTTGCTTGGCCCATGCTGCTCGCGCAGTCCTCTCAAACAGCCATGAGTCTGTCCGATACGCTGATGGCCTCTTGGGCCGGAGCTGAAGAGCTTGCGGCCATCGCTCTAGGATCCAGCATATGGACACCTCTCTCACTTTCCTTGGCGGGAGCTATGATGGCATTGACTCCTATCGTTGCACATCATGTCGGTGGAAAACGTGAAGAGGAGACCGCATCAGAACTGTTTAATAATATGCTGATTACTCTGGTCATTGGTCTGCTCAGCTGGCTTTTCATCAATGGCTCTTCTGACTGGATTCTTACCCTTCTGTCAGTCGAACCGGCCCTTAAAGCAACGGCAAATGACTATCTGTTCGCGATCAGCTGGGGCATACCCGGCATGCTGCTCTACCAATCGATTAGAGCGTTTGCAGAGGGGCATGGACAGACCAAAATCGTCATGAAGATAGGTATCAGTGCGGTACTACTCAATCTGCCCCTAAACTACATACTGATCTTCGGCAAACTGGGTATGCCTGAAATGGGCGGTGTGGGCTGCGGTTGGGCCACTACGATTGTCTTTTGGTACATGTTTATAGCGGGTGCTGCTTATATCATCTACAGCCGATACTTCAAACCATTGAACATCTTTAAACAGACGCTTAAGCCAAACAGTGAGAAGATAAAACATCAGCTCTCTATCGGCATACCGATCGCCGCAAGCCTTGGGGTAGAGACGACTATGTTCTGTCTAATTGCGCTCTTTTTGGCAGATTACGGTGCAACAGTGATCTCTGCACATCAGATTACACTCTCTATTTCGAGCCTGATCTTTATGATGCCGCTCTCGCTCTGTTTAGCCGTCACCATTAGGGTTGGTCAGCTCAATGGCGCTAGACGTTTCGCTGATGCTCAGCGAGTAGGATTCCTAGGACTGCGAATTGCGCTACTGATAGCCTGCTTCAGTTCAACGATTCTATTTATTTTGTCGGACGGCATTGCTTCACTCTTCTCTAAAGATGTTGAACTAATCGCCATTGCATCTACTCTGCTTAGCTATGCTGCACTCTATCAGTTCTCTGATGCGCTTCAGCTCACCGCTAATGGCGCACTGCGCGGATATAAAGACACCCGTATACCTCTACTGATCGCTTTTATCGCTTACTGGGTGCTTGGACTACCCAGCGGTTACTTCATTGCTGAACATCTAAACATGGGAGCAATAGGTTACTGGTTAGGGATACTCATCGGCTTAAGCTTTGCCGCCGTACTACTGATAAAACGACTCTATAAGCTATCCAATGAAGCACTGGTTACTCCTCCTTCTTTCAACTAGTTTTATCACGGGCTGCATCGATACCGATCCAGCCCAATCCCTCGTTGAAACCTATGCCGAACGAACCAGTCGTGCCATTGATGTCGATTTTGATCTTCAGCTGAACAAAACCGCAGAACTCTATCCCACCCTGCCTGATCGAAGAGATCGTACTGAGAGTTTGACACCGATCACCGAAGGGCTGATCGATGTTCTAGACCTTAAACAGTGTGGGTTGATCGATCTGATCGCACAAAGAAACACCAGTCTTGGAAAATTAGCGGGTGGATCACAACGTCTGATTTACGAACTGGAATTCATTCCCAAAGCACGTGACTGTCAAACATTGCTCACAGGCGATGAAAGAAAAGTTGAGGTGTTAGAGCGCGTTACAGAAATCAATCAGATTAAGAGCGATAACTGGCCGAAGCAGATATGGAACAGTCTCTACATCAGTGCAGAGATGGAACAACACTTCTCACTGGGGGTTTCCCCGATCTCCCCTGAAGCAGACTACTCAACCGCAGAGTTAATGCTCACCATGCAGCGCTTTGCCGAGATCGCTCAAACTCACACAGATGACGATTGGCAAACACCCTCTTTTACAAACGAACTAGAGCGCGACTATGAAACGCTCTATCGCTCCAATTTCGGATCAGAGTGGCTCGCCAGTATGGCTCTATTAACTCAGGTGTTAGAGCAGACCTCAGAAGCGATCAATCAACGACTGACTGGCAGGCCGATCTGCTTTAATCAACGGCAAAACCAGAAGTCAGAGATACTCTGGAACGTCTTTATGAAGTTTTACGTCAACAGTTTGCAGCCTTACATCGCTCACGTTGAACGTTCAGGGCGCCAATGGAGCGACCTCCATCAAGCCATTAACACCTCACTTAACTTACCTCAAAGCCAATGGCTAAATACCTACACCCATCCA
>CATEEE010000031.1 GCA_949499045.1 Marinobacterium sp. xm-d-530
CCCTGTATGCCCATTGCTGGGATAACTCCCCAACCAAAAATCAGAATGGGGTCCAAGATAAAGTTAAGGATTGAAGAGCCCAGCATAAGCGCAGCTGAGGTACGAGTATCACCCATCGAGCGGAAGGTGCTGTTGCAGACCATGTTCAGCACCATAAAGATGGCCGCAAAGAACCAGACTGACATGTAAGCATCTATGTAAGGGAGCAGATACTCAGCAGCTCCCATCAACTCTACAATAGGGATCAACAGGAACTGTCCGATAGAACCCACTACCGCAGTGATCAAAACGGCCATTAGCAGGTTATCGGTTGCTAGACGCGCCACCCGCTGCCTCTCACCACGGCCAATCAGGCGTGCTAGGGTTGCGGATGTCCCCACGCCTAGGCCGATGGCCAGACTGGTCAGTGAAAAACTAATAGGGAAGGTAAATGAGAGCGCTGCGAGTGGCCAGGTGCCTAACCGACCAACGAACCAGGCGTCCGCCAAATTAAAGAGCATCAGGCTGATCATGCCGAACATCATCGGTACGGTCATGCGCACCAGTGTCGGTCTTATCGGGTCATTGGTCAGATCTGCAGCAATAGACATGCGGGCACTATAACCTAGCTTCCCACGCACACCCAGCTTTGCAGTACACTATTGCAAAATTTATCAGGGCTTAATGTGAATTTACTGATTCTAGAAAAAGAGGATTTCACCTCCCCAACAGAGGTGAGTATCAGCGACCGACGTCACCGCCACATGCTTGAGGTACAAAAGCTGAAGGCCGGTGATTCCATTAAAGCGGGCGAATTAAATGGTCTAATGGGTTCAGCCAGAGTAGATCATATCGATTCTGAGTCTGTCTCCCTAACGGTCGACCTACTAAAAGAGCCACCCAAACCCCTGCCAGCCACTCTGCTGCTTGCCCTGCCCCGCCCTAAAATGTTGAAACGCACGTTTCAAACTCTGGCCGCCATGGGGGTAAAAGAGATCTATCTGATCAATGCCTATCGCGTCGATAAGAGCTATTGGTCAACGCCAATTCTTGCAGAAGCCTCGATCCGTGAACATCTGATATTGGGGTTAGAGCAAGCCGGCGACACGCAACTGCCCAAGGTGCACATTCGCAAACGGTTCAAACCCTTTGTAGAGGATGAACTGCCATCGCTAGCCAATGGGAAACGCGCACTGATTGCCCACCCCTACAACGCCTCACTCTGCCCTAACGCCTCAGATGAAGAGACATTGATAGCTATCGGACCAGAGGGCGGATTTATCCCATACGAAGTCGATCTGATGCAGCACCAAGGGCTAGAGGCAATTCACTTAGGTGAGAGGATCTTACGAGTCGAGACCGCCGTGCCAGCTCTGCTGTCACGACTCTTTCCAATTATTTGATCCAGTGCGATTAGAGAGCGTTTAGGTAACGATCCCAATCAAAACAAGGGCCGGGATCCGTTTTACGACCCGGTGCAATATCGCTATGGCCGGTGATTCTATCTGAGGTGATCAAGGGGTATGCACTTATTAGCTGCTGTGTGATATTGGCCAGATGCCGATACTGATGATCGGTAAAGTTTTGATCATCCGTGCCCTCAAGCTCAATACCAATCGAGAAGTCATTACACTGTTCCCGCCCATCAAAACTGGATTGCCCTGCATGCCAAGCTCTTTGATTGAACGGTACAAACTGAACAACACGACCCGTGCGCTCAATTAATAGGTGGGCAGAGACCTCTAGCCCTTCTATCTCCTGGTAATAAGGGTGCTCACTGCAATCCAGTTCGTTACAAAAGAAGCGCTCCACGGCCTGAGTATCAAACTGTCCTGGAGGCAAGCTGATGTTATGTATCACCAACAGTGAGACCTCATCACTCGGGCGCTCATTACAATTAGGAGAGGCGATCCACTCGGCACCTATAAGCCGGCCTGTGGGCCAATCAATACTGAAACTCACTGACAAATTGAACTCCGCTAACAGTGGCGATGCAGGCAAGATCACGTACAATACCTGCTCTGATCATATTACCCGAAGAGTCACTGTCGATGCTAACGCTAGAAACCCTAAAGCCCACCATTGAAGCGAATGTCCGTCTTGCGATTGAAGAGGACGTCAGCACCGGCGACATCACGGCAGAGCTGATCCCAGAGAGCCAACAAGCCACAGCGCAGATTATTTCTCGCGATCAAGCGGTTATTGCGGGCCGTGCATGGGTTGACGAGGTCTTTAAGCAGGTCGACCCGAGGGTAGAGGTAGAGTGGATGGTTGCAGATGGGGATTGCGTCCCACCGAATACACTGCTGTTTACTCTTCAAGGTTCAGCCAGAAGTCTACTAACGGGCGAGCGCGCAGCACTGAACTTCCTGCAGACGCTGTCAGGCACCGCGACCATCGCGAAACAGTACTCA
>CATEEE010000032.1 GCA_949499045.1 Marinobacterium sp. xm-d-530
AGTCTAAAAAGCGAATCTATCGGCGCAATGTAACTGATATAAAGAACAAAGGCTATGCTACCTCTGATGCGAACTCTCCTATTCATTCTATTCAGCACACTATTCCCAGTGCATGCACAGAGCTCCGACAGCCTGCCCAATCTGACAGGTAGCACTAATTCAAGCTATCAGCTTGAGCAAGAGAGAGCACTCGGACAAGCCTGGATGCGAATGATGAAAGCCCAAGCCAAACTCCTAGATGACCCGATCGTGGAGAGCTACCTGAAAGATCGATTATGGTATCTATCACCCTTCTCTGAACTACAAGATAAGCGATTAGACCTCCTAGTCATCGATCAACAGGAGGTTAATGCCTTTGCAGCACCTGGGGGCATCATTGGCATCAACGCAGGTCTTCTATTAGCCACCGAGACTGAAGATCAATTAATGTCGGTGATCGCACATGAATTTGCGCATTTGAGTCAGCGCCACTTTGCTCAACAGCAGGCAGCCAGCGAACAGCGACAGCCACTGGTATTAGCCGGCATTGTCGGTAGCATTATACTCTCCAGCATTAACCCCAACGCTGGAGCTGCAGCCCTTCAAGGCACTATTGGTGCTTCAGAAAATGCTCGACTTAGCTTCAGTAGACAGAATGAGCTTGATGCCGACCAGGCTGGTATGCGCACGTTGGTTGCCGCAGGTTATGATCCTCAAGCAATGCCACAGATGTTTGCACAGCTGGCGCAAGCTAATCGTTTTTCGGGCAGTGCTGTACCCGAGTTTTTACGAACCCACCCAGTTACTGAATCTCGAATCGCTGATTCAACCAACCGCGCCATGAATTTACCGAGCAGGTATAGTGAGAGTCGTGATTACCAAAACTTGATGATCGCTAAGGCTAGGGTGGCAGTCCTCTATGGCGCTGAGAATCAGCTACTCAACCAGTCAGAATTAGATGAATCCGCCAAACGTTTTACTCAGTACTTAAAAGCACTGTCCATTAACAGGAATAAGGACGCGCAAAGCCACTGGGATGCATTGCCAAAATCCTGGCAACAGCACCCTTGGGTTCAACTCAGTCGTTTAACTCAACTCTCTTTCAGCAACCTTCCGACTCAAGAGTTAATGGATGAGCTGATGGATCTATACCCGAATGACTATGCTGTACAAGCAACACTGGCCAAAATCTTTAGAGAACAAGGCAATGTCTCACAAGCGATCAACCTGTACAGAAAACTGCTTAGAGAGCACCCCAAAAACACCCTATTTCTCTACCACCTCGCCGAGCTCTATGGTTTGATGAATGATATAGAGCAGCTGCATCGCACCCGAATTGAGTTCTTTTCGCAGCGGGCTGAATTTGATCTAGCACTGAGACAGGTAGAGTTTGCTCGCAGAGATGCCAGAAACAACCCTATTCAACTGGGTTGGCTTGCTCAAAGGGAGAGTGAGATTCGATCAGACCAGATCAGGTTCGATGAACTGTTCAAATAAGAGAGTTGTGAGCAACGCAAAGAGCCACTCACTCAACAGACCCCTAGCGGGCTTGAAAGCTTAACATTCTCTCAAGTGGACGAAGCGCTCGCTGACGCAATTCAGGATCAACAAAGACCTCTTCACGACCATGACGCAGTCCATCCAAAATATTTTGAAGACCATTCATGGCCATCCAAGGGCAGTGTGCACAACTTCGACAAGTTGCACCTGAACCACCGGTTGGTGCTTCGATGAAGGTTTTTCCGGGAGCTGCCTGCTGCATCTTAAAGAAGATGCCTCGATCGGTTGCAACGATAAACGTTTCGTTTGGAAGATCATGAGCCGCTTTGATTAGTTGACTCGTAGAACCTACCGAGTCAGCCAACTCTACAACAGAGGCGGGCGACTCAGGGTGAACCAGAACCGCAGCATCTGGGTAAACCGCTTTGAGATCCAACAACCCTTTCGCTTTAAACTCTTCATGGACGATACAAGAGCCATCCCAAAGCAGCATCTCTGCGCCCGTTTGATTCTCAATGTAACTGCCCAAGTGCTTATCAGGGCCCCAAATGATCTTTTTATCCTGATCAACCAGATGTTCAACCACCTGAAGTGCGATACTCGATGTAACCACCCAGTCAGCTCTCGCCTTCACTTCGGCAGATGTATTCGCATAAACCACCACTTCATGATCCGGATGTGCATCACAAAACGCGCTAAAATCTTCGATTGGACAACCAATATCCAGAGAACAGGTCGCCTCCAGCGTCGGCATGAGGATGCGCTTATCTGGGCTCAGAATCTTAGACGTCTCACCCATAAACTTAACGCCAGCGACGACCAGAGTCGACGCAGAGTGATTAGCCCCAAAGCGCGCCATCTCAAGTGAATCAGCGACACAACCACCCGTCTTTTCAGCTAGGGCTTGAACCAGTGGATCAGTGTAGTAGTGAGCCACTAGGCAGGCGTCGCGCTCTTTCAGCTCGATCGAAATCTGCTCTTCAAGGTCAGCGACTTGAGCAGGTGTTAGATCACTTGGCAGATGCTCTTGAGCAAAATGCTCTTGCACCAAAATGCGTTGATCAAGATCTGCTTTTGTTTGCATACCAACCTCAAAAAAAAGACGTTCAAAGAGACGTCGTAGAGCCAATTAGTTAAGAGTTAAACGGGAATATAGCGCGTCGGATCAGGAACACCTGCATCCTCAAAGCCTTTAGCACGCAATCGGCAACTATCACAACGACCACAGGCACAGCCGTCATCGTCTGACTGATAGCAGGAGACGGTCAAAGCGTAGTTCAGCCCCAATCGATGACCCGCTTGAATGATCTCTGCTTTAGTCAGATCGATCAAAGGGGTCTCGATCTTAAATGGCTCACCCGTTACACCGTTTCGTGTCGCAAGGTTTGCCATCTCTTCGTAAGCCTTAATAAACTCTGGACGACAATCAGGGTAGCCAGAATAGTCCACAGCATTGACACCAATAAAGATCGCATCAGCGTGTAACACCTCAGCCCAGGCCAAGGCCATGGAGAGAAAAATCGTATTACGTGCTGGCACATAGGTGATAGGTACACCTTCCGTTTCACCTTCAGGGACGTCAATTGAGCTGTCCGTTAGAGCTGAACCGCCAAACTGGGCAAGATCAAGTGAGAATACGCGATGTTCTTTAGCACCAACAGAAGCGCATACCGCTTTGGCCGCGTTGAGCTCGGTCAAAGCACGTTGCCCATAATCAAAGCTTAGCGCATAACACTCATAACCTTGATCAGCTGCAATGGCTAATACGGTTGCAGAGTCGAGGCCGCCTGAAAGCAGGACAACCGCACGTTTCGTCTTTTGGTTCATAATTATGAGCGAGGCTTGTAGTTGCGAGCTAGACCGGCAGCTGAGCTTTTTGGGTACTCATCAAGTAGCTGTTTAAAGCTGCTCTGCTGGGCGGCAGCATCACCTAATCGATCCATCACAACACCCAGTTTATAGAGCGCATCTGGACGCTTACGGTGACCTACAAACTGAGAGACCACTGTTTCAAATGCAACTTTAGCCGAGTCTAATTGTTGCTGAGCAAGCTTCACTTCACCAATCCAATAGTAAGCATTAGCCAGATTATCACTGGTTGGATATGTCTGGATAAACTGTTCAAACGCTTGAACTGACTCATCAAACTTTCGTTCACGAACCAGAGTAAATGCTTGTTGGTAAGCGACTCGATCACTGACCGCAGGTTCAGCTGGCGCTACAGGTGCTTCCGGCTCAACTGGAGAGCTACCAACGGCCGTCTCAACTGGCTGAGTCAAAACAGTGCTAGTTGATGCCGGCGCGCTTGATTCAGAAGCAGTCGGAGTAACACTGGGCGTCGTTGCTTCAACCACCACAGGATTAGTCGATACTGGATCGGCAGCAATCGGAGCCGGTGCTGCAATCGGGTCAGCTTGTTGAAGCACCAAAGAACTTAAGCGGCGATCCATATCACGGTAACGATCCAACTGCTCTTTTTCGAGCTTTTGCAAACGGTACTGCTGTGTCTCGATCTCACCACGCA
>CATEEE010000033.1 GCA_949499045.1 Marinobacterium sp. xm-d-530
GGATATTAAACTGATAGCGGAATGTAAATTGCCAATGCCTATGGGTGTATTCCGTATGGTTGGTTTTGAAGAGGTCGAGAGCGGTAAAGAGCACATCGCATTGGTATACGGTGATGTTGATGGTGATGAACCGGTTTTAGCTCGTATGCACTCAGAGTGTCTAACGGGTGATGCCCTGTTCAGCTTGCGCTGTGACTGCGGCTTTCAGCTGCAAGAGGCGCTAAAACGCATCACCGAAGAGGGCAAAGGCGTTCTGCTCTACTTACGCCAAGAGGGTCGCGGTATCGGGCTTTTGAATAAGGTCAAAGCATACAACCTTCAAGATTCTGGCTGTGACACGGTGGAAGCTAACGAACGTTTGGGTTTTGCCGCTGATATGCGCAACTACTCAATGTGTCAGCCAATGCTAGACGCGATCGGTGTTAAGAGCGTCAAGCTTATGACCAACAACCCGCGCAAAGTTGCTGCCCTAGAAGAGTATGGAGTCAATGTCCATTCTCGGGTGCCACTGCAAGTCGGTAAAAATCGCTACAATGAGCATTATCTAGAGACGAAGATGGGTAAGCTTGGTCATATGATGAGCGAAGTACACTTTAAACCGGATGCCTAATTGGCTTGGTGGATGGATAAACCTCAGCAGCACTGCTGGGGTTTTTTTATGTCTGTAGAAAGGACTCTATCTCTACTCGGATAGAGTCAGTATCTAAGCCGGCATCTTGCAACTGTTCATCCCGAGTCGCATGCTCAATCCAGCGATCGGGAATGCCAAGGTTAAGACAAGTGATAGTATGGCCACTGTTAGTCAGCCACTCATTCACAGCACTGCCCGCTCCGCCCGCTATAACACCATCTTCTAGTGTTATAAATTGAGAGTAAGTATTTACTAACTTGCTAAGGGCTACTTCATCAAGAGGTTTAACGAAACGCATATCGACTAATCCAAGATCCAACTGATCCGCGACCTGCTTGGCTAATGCTAGAAGAGGGCCAAAGTTGAGCACAACAGCACGCTCTCCGATTCTGATGGAACGGCTCTGCCCAATAGCGAAGGGCTCTAACGGAGTTTCGCTATTAATACCTTCCCCCCTTGGGTAGCGAACCACTGCACAGCCATTGTAGTGGTGACCTAGGGTTAGCATCTGTTGCTGCTCATCCAGTGTAGAAGGCGTCATAATGACGACCTCAGGTAGAGTGCGCAGCATCGGAATATCATAGATACCAGAGTGCGTTGGACCATCTTCACCCACCAGTCCTGCCCGATCGACAGCAATTAAACAGTCCAGATTTTGCAGCGCGATGTCGTGTATTACTTGATCTAAAGCGCGTTGCAGAAAGGTCGAGTAGATTGCCAGTACCGGCTTCATCCCACCGACCGAAAGACCGGCGGTAAAGGTGGCTGCGTGCTGTTCAGCGATAGCTACATCAAAATATCGGGTGGGGAATTGGTTGGCAAATTGAACCAGCCCAGACCCCTCTTTCATGGCAGGGGTAATCGCAACAATTCGGTCGTCATTCGCGGCGGTTTCACAGATCCACTGACCAAATTGATCGCTGTACTTAGGGTTAGGCGCGCTCATCTCTGAGGGTTTTTCGAGCTTTGTGATGGCGTGATAACCGACCGGATCCTCTTCCGCTGGCTTAAATCCAAACCCCTTGCGAGTTCTAATATGCAAGAACTGTGGACCTGTTTGGTTTAATGACTGTTCAAGCGCAGGGATTAGTTGGTTTAAATCATTGCCATCGATAGGGCCAGAGTATTCAAAGTTAAGTGCTTCAAAGAGAGGCATTACCCGGTTAGTGGGTGCTTGCTCACGTAGATTTTTGGCTAGATAAGTGGCTAATCCCCCTTGGTTGGGCGAGATCGACATATCGTTGTCATTTAGAATGACGAGCAAATTCGCATGGGTGTGTGCTGCATGGTTAAGTGCTTCAAAAGCCTGTCCTGCTGTCAGCGCGCCATCACCAATAACCGCGACTGCTTTCCGATTGAGCCCCTGAAGCGTGTCTGCAATCGCCATTCCCAGGATCGCACTGATAGAGGTGCTGGAGTGCCCCGTACCAAAACTGTCGTAAATACTCTCAGCTCGATCGGGGAAGGGGGTGAGTCCTTCTCTTTGTCGGATATTAAGCATCGCATCCCGACGGCCCGTCAGTATCTTATGTGGGTAAGCCTGGTGACCAACATCCCAAACCAGATGATCTTCAGGTGTATTCAAAAGGTGGTGCAGCGCTAGGGTCAGTTCGACCACTCCCAATCCACCACCAAGATGCCCCCCAGTCTGACCGACACAGAAGAGCAGATAGAGTCGTAACTCATCGGCTAACTGCTGCAGCTGAACCCGCTCTAATCCCTTTAAATCAGAGGGAGAGTCTATTTGGTCCAGCAAGGGTGTCACAGGACGTTGTGTGGGAATTTCAGTAATCATCAGTGGTTACGGGCAATGACAAAATCAGCAAGGTCTATTA
>CATEEE010000034.1 GCA_949499045.1 Marinobacterium sp. xm-d-530
AATCCTGTTTTTGTCCGGATTCACACCGACGAAGGTATTCACGGTCTTGGTGAAGCGGGTCTCGCCTACGACTGGGGGCACAGCGCAGCGGCCGCGATGATCAAAGAGATCGCAGAGGCAGTTCTAATCGGTTTCGACCCTTTCAAGACAGAGCTCTTGTGGTCTCGCATGCTTAGGGAGAGCTTCTGGGGACTTGGTGGCGGACCTGTTCTTTACTCAGCAATGAGTGCCATCGACACAGCACTTTGGGACATCAAAGGTAAAGCACTGGGGCTGCCTGTTTACCAACTTCTTGGTGGTAAAACCAACGACAACCTGCGCACCTATGCCAGCCAATTACAGTTCGACTGGGACAAAGATTGCACCAAGATGCTTACGCCTGCTGATTATGCGCGCGCAGCGTCTAAAGCGATGGCTGAAGGCTATGATGCAGTTAAAGTCGATCCAATCGTCTACGATGCCAACGGTGATTCAAGTTTTGACCGTACCAAGCTCTTTACACCTGCGCAGATGAAACTGTTTGGTGATCGTCTACGTGCTATTCGCCACGAGGTCGGTGACGAAGTCGACATTATCTTCGAATCACACTCGTTAATGGGTGCTGCTTCTGCGATTCAGATGGGGAAAGTCATCGAAGAGGTCGGCTGTATGATGTACGAAGAGCCGGTGAACTACCTCAACTCTAAAGTGCACAAAAAAGTATCCGACGGCGTTAACGTGCCAATCGCAGGGGGCGAACGCCTCTACCATCGCTGGGATGTTCGTCAGTACTTTGAAGATCAATCCATCGACGTACTTCAACCTGACGTAGGCCTGTGTGGCGGTTTCACTGAAGCGAAGAAAGTGTGTGACTACGCCGATGTCTACGACATTCGTATTCAAGCACACGTCTGTGGGGGACCCGTGGCGACCGCCGCATCACTGCAACTGGAAGCGGCAATTCCTAACTTCCTTATACATGAGCACCACACCTATGCCATCAAGGCATGGAACCGAGAACTCTGTATTCAGGATTACCAGCCAGTTAATGGCAAGTTTAGTGTACCGGATCTACCCGGCATCGGTATCGAGTTGAATGACGAGATTGTCTACCGCTCACCGAATGTGAAGGTTAAATAGCCCAGTCATAGCCTAGAAACGGTAGATCTCACGCGCGTTGAGATCTACCAATTTTTCCATAGGCAAACTCGTCTCATTCAACACGTCCACCACCATTGACCAGTAGTCGCTGTAACTCATAGAGAGGCTAATCAGCGGAAAATTAGACGCCATCATAACCCTGCTCTGCCCAAATAGGCTGACAAGCTGCTCCGCTGTCTGTTGAAGTGTCTCAGCCGTAAAGCCTCTATCCAACATCTCGAATCCTGAACACTTAACATACAGATTTGGCAACTCAGCCAATTTCGTTAAACCAGATAGCCAATAGTGCTTTTGATCATCAGAAAGTGCTGTCGAACCGAAGCCTTGATGATCCAACATAACAGTCAAACTCGGTAACTGCTTCATGAGCGATATGATCTTATCGACAGCGACTTCATCAGTGGCATCAAACTGCAACTCAAAGAGTAATCCATTCGATTCCAAGGTTTTCAGATTAGGAAAGGTGTTGGTGTGACTGATGATCGAATCTAACTGTTCATCGAAGATATGGCGGACTCCCACCATAGATGAGCGCTGCAATAGCTGTGTAATAGAATCACTGAAATCAGTCTGGGAAGCACAAAGATTAATACAACCGATCGTTCGAATGGGAAGCGACGCCTGAGATTCAATCCAGTCGATCTCCAACCAGGAGTGGTCATTACTGAACCCCGCTTCAATGTGCGCATAACCCGCCAAACTCAGAGGTTCAGATAGACGTAAATCTGACTCAGTAAAGTTACTAAGCAAGGCAGATTTATCGGGCCAATCCGGTTCTTGATTAGGCTGAAGCCATCCATACTCACCGTCAGCAAGGTTGAATAGATGCAGATGCGGATCAGTAATATTGATCATCAGCGCGCTGTATATCCGCCATCGATCGGCAGCATAGCACCCGTCACAAAACCCGCCTCATCACTGCATAAATAGGCCACCATCGCAGCCACCTCGCTGGGTTGCCCAATGCGTCCGATAGGCTGTTCATCTGCTTCCGCCTGATGCACATCATCCAGATTAGCACCTGAGCGGGCACAGTAGGCTTCAACCGCTTTAGTGTAGAGCGGCGTCTCTATCGTGCCAGGGCAGACAATATTGGAGCGGATATTAAACTGGGCGTAATCGATTGCGGTCGTTTTAGCGAGTGATGCTAGAGCGTGCTTCGTCATGTTGTAAGCACAAGAGTTCGACTTAGCAACTGACGATTGATCTGAACCGATGAAAACAATCGAACCACCCCGCTCTTTCATATTGGGAACAGCCGCTTGTACAAGCGAGAAAGCGCCCTTCACATTCAAATCAAACATCGAAACGAAATCGGCTTCAGTCGTATTTTCAATATTGGCTGATAGATAACGCCCAGCATTAGAGACAACCACATCGATTCCATGTTCAGCCGCAACCTGATTAACCGCGTTAGTCAATGCTTGATGATCGGTCACATCGCAGATTAGCGTCTCGCCAACCGAACCGGGGCTAATATCGAGGTTGAATACCCTATCGCCAAGCTCAACAAAACGCTCCGCAATCGCCAAACCAATCCCTGATGCACCACCCGTAATCACAACTGTTCGCTGCATAATTCACCTATCTAAACTGATCAAGCATTGTAACCATCAGCCCTTTGACACGTCTATCAAACAAGGAGTAGTGATAGATATTTTCGACTGTTATTTCTCAGAAAATGTACTAATCTG
>CATEEE010000035.1 GCA_949499045.1 Marinobacterium sp. xm-d-530
TACCTACAACCAATGGTCCCGGCAGAGGGTGTCACACCTGTTGGTGAAATCGATGTGATCGAAGCGATCGGTAAAGAGAACAGCATGATCGTTGATATGCGCATGAAGGATCACGTTCTTCAGCTAGGCACCATCCCAGGATCAATCAATATCCCATACACTGAAGTAGCGATGAACATGGATCAATTCGGCTGTGAGAAAGAGAGTAAAGGTTGGAGCTGTGCGGATGCAAACACTAAGATCTACGCATTCTGTAACTCTAGCACCTGTCCACAAAGTCCAAGCGGAATTCGCGCTATGATCCGTGAAGGTTACCCAGCAGAACTGATCTACTACTACCGTGGTGGCTACCAAGACTGGACTATTCATGGACTCACAACGGTTGAGGGTGAACTCTAATTGACAGAGTGAGCTTATAAATATTCTTAAGAGGCCTTAGTGCCTCTTTTTTTATTCCTGATCAATGAATAAAATAGGTTAAATTTTGATCAGGGACATGACTTGAAAACTTACAGTCTAAAAGCGCTACTTCTCTCTACACTAACCTTGGCCAGTGGTGTTCTAAAAGCAGACGATTCTGCCAGAGCCTTCTACCAGCTCGCTGAGAGACCGGTAACATTGATTGATATGGGTTTTTATCGACTCAATCTCGATTTGGACAAGCAATTAATCCCGAATGTAGCAGACCTTCTGAACACACGTGAGGAGCAGATTGGTATGCGATCCTACCTCTCTTCTTCGCCTGATACCGATATTATTTTGATTGTTGAGACACGCCTAAAGGGTGCATTTGATGATTCTCGAAGCACACGCAAAGCCAAGGCACTGTGCGACAAAATTACCGCTGAATCCGCACTCTATTTTTTTCGCAACCCTTTAATCGATTACTTTCAAACATTTGATCCGTTTGAGGAGCCACTCCCTGAGGAGTTGGAAGGTCATCTTGAAAGTGCGCTACGACTCAGTGCGATTGTCCCCACCAAAGAGGGATTGCCAGAGTATCGTTGCATGCGTCCGCTAAAGCTTCGTTAAAGCTCAACAATTCGTCGTTTAACACCGCTCAATGTGAACGCGTCACGATCAGCTGCCGCCGGGAAGCGAGATCTATAGTCTATTAGAGCGTCTTTATTGAGTGAAACAGATTCTATCCTGGATTGAAAAGGCTCACTATCTTTCAATAGCTCACCATCAAACGAGACCACTTGGCTATCGCCCGCGTAATCCAATCCGTTTCCGTCAGTACCGACTCGGTTAACCCCAACAACATAAGCTAGATTTTCAATCGCTCGGGCCTGAAGCAGAGAGCGCCAGGCGGGCCTTCTCGCGGCGGGCCAGTTCGCCACATAGATCAGCAAATCGTACTCGTCACAGTTTCTTGACCATACCGGGAAACGAAGGTCATAGCAGACCTGTGGCATGATTCGCCACTCTTTATAGTGAATGATGACGCGCTCTTCACCTGCTGTATAGTGATTAGGCTCATCACCCATAGTGAACAGGTGGCGTTTATCGTATCTAGCGACACGGCCCTCAGGAGTGATAAAAAGAAAGCGATTACGATACTCACCTGCCACCAACACAGAGAGACTACCCGCTAAAGCTTTCCCACTGCGAGAAGCAAGCCCAATCAGCCATTGCACATTTTCTCCATCGATCGGTTCTGCGCAGGTTTCAGGGGACATTGTGAAACCTGTTAAAAACATCTCCGGCAGAATCACAATATCACAGCTATCTAAGGCTAAGATCTCAGCCTCAATGGCCTCACGATTGGATTGTGAGTTCTCCCAGGCTAGATCGATCTGAAGGTAGCTTAGCGTTAAATTCGACATAGACGTTCAATCGCTTTATCAAGAGTGTCATCTGCTTTAGCGAAGCAGAGACGAATACAACCTGTCTGCTCACCATTTGAGTAGAAAGGTGATAAAGGGATAGCCGCAACACCCACCTCATCAATCAAACGCAGAACAAATTGATCATCAGGCTCATCGCTGATTGCGGTGTAATCAACCAACTGAAAATAGGTACCGTTGGAGTCGAGCAGTTTGAAACGGCTTTTTTCCAGCCCTCTAGCCAATCGGTCGCGTTTTTGCATAAAGAAATCAGGCAGCGTTCTTGGATAGTCCGGCTCTTCAGCCATAAAGTCCGCTATCGCATGCTGTATCGGTGTGTGGCTAGTGAAGGTGACGTACTGGTGAACCTTGCGCAGCTCTTTGGTTAATGGCGCTGGCGCAACACAATAGCCAGTTCGCCAGCCAGTTACGTGATAAGTTTTGCCGAACGAAGAGACAATAAACGATCGCTCAATCAACTCTGGATGAGTATTCACACTCTGATGCACTCTCCCGTCGTAAACCAGGTGTTCGTATACCTCATCGCTGATGATCAATATGTCGGTATCTCTGACAAGGTCAGCCAGTGCATCTAAATCAGATCGCTGCCAAATTGACCCCGTAGGGTTATGTGGCGTGTTAATAATGATCATGCGCGTTTTAGAGGTAATAGCTGCTCTGACTTGATCCCACTTAACCGAAAAGTCCGGAGGCAATAACTTAATGTGAACAGGCACCCCACCGTTAATCTCTATAGCAGGCTGGTAGCTATCATAGGCGGGATCAAATACGATCACCTCATCGCCCGGTTGAATCACTGAGGTTATAGCCGAATAGATCGCCTCTGTTGCACCCGGTGTCACGGTCACTTCATTAGCCACGTCCAAATCACGACCATAATAGTTTTGAACTTTGGTCTTGATCTGTTCCAACAGCTTGGGAACACCCGCCAAGGGTGCGTATTGATTATTTCCAGAGGTGATCGCTCGGCCAACACCCTCCAATAACTTCTGCGGGCCAAGGTAGTCTGGAAAGCCCTGTGACAGGTTGATTGCCTGTTTTTCAGCCGCAAGTGCAGACATTGTGGTAAAGATGGTTTCACCAACAGAGGGCAGTTTGGTTTTTGGATAGTTCAGCACGTTTAGCTCCTAAAACTCTCGTATCGTAGGTTCTTTTTTTATCGCTATTTTTAACCGATCGAGAACGTCGGCAATGCGCTCTCGACCTTTTCGATCATATAAATAGTTGGCGAGTCCTTCACTCGCTTTTTGTTCGCCATCAAGGCCTTCATGTATCGAAAGACATTGAAACCTAGCCTCTTCAAGTAATGGGTCTGACTGTATTGGCAAGCCTAAAAAAAGGTCCCACTCTGTAACCTCAGCCTCCCCAGAGAGAACTCGCTCAAGAAGGTTAATCACTGATCGTCTTGTTGGACGATAACTGGGTGTCCTGCCAAAGGTCAGGGCAACGACCAACAGTAGAGTTGCCAGCAGAGTAAAGATAAATACTGGCAATATAGGCATCAGTGCACCCTGTGCATCTCGTGATCGATCAGACGTTGTGCTGTAGCATGGATGCGCTCTTGGTACTCAGCTTCAACTTTCAGCATCTCCATCTGAAATTTTCGTTGTGACTGCTTATCCAATGCTTTCCAATCTTGAAGAATAGGAATATGTAATGTTTTACCATAGACCTCTTCAATCACTTGGTAAGCAGGGTCTTGGTGCAGCGATGCGTCATAATTATCAATCATCACTTTTAGACGCATACACCCCTCTGTCAAAGTGATCTTATCATCGTGCAGTATGGCATTAGAGATGATTCGAATACTCTCTGTAAGATAACGACGATTAGCAGCAGCCTCTACCGCCAACTTCTCCTCTTGTTCAGCTAGCTGTCGAGTAATTTCTCGCTGGTCACGCAACTGTTTGGTAATAAACCATGCCAGAAGTGCAATGGCTATCACACCAATTAAAATCAGGGTGTATACTAGGCTCTCGTTCATTTTCACTAATCCATTACCATGTTAATTCTCGATTCAAACGCACAGCTTGGAACTCTAATAGATGAGCTCTACTTAAAACCAACCGGTATGACTGCAGAGCAAGCTGCTGTGTTATGCGGTCTAGATACGACAGAGTTTAGCGCTATTCTATCCGGTGAGCTGCCAATGAACCACAAAAGAGCGCTAGCATTATCTCGTGGTTTTAACACTCACATCAGTTTTTTCCAGAGTTACATTCCCAATAAATCCGAACAATAATTCAAAATTAACCGACCACCGACAAACTGCTACAAAACTGATAAAATTGCGGACTTTCGTTTTTTAAAATTCTGAAGGTCCCAATGAGCCCATCACTACACTACAACTGGTTCTCTAACGTACGTGGCGACATCCTCTCTGGTTTGGTCGTTGCCTTGGCTTTGATTCCAGAAGCGATCGCTTTCTCGATCATTGCTGGTGTTGACCCTAAAGTCGGCCTATACGCCTCTTTCTGTATCGCTGTTATTACTGCCTTTGCTGGCGGACGCCCTGGTATGATCTCGGCAGCAACAGGCGCTATGGCACTTCTGATGGTCACCCTGGTGAAAGAACACGGTCTTGAGTATTTGCTGGCAGCAACCCTATTGACGGGTGTCATTCAGATTGGTGCCGGTTATCTTCGCTTAGGTTCATTGATGCGCTTTGTATCTCGTTCGGTAGTAACCGGATTCGTTAACGCTCTAGCGATCTTGATCTTTATGGCGCAGTTGCCTGAGCTAATTGATGTTACCTGGCATGTTTATGCCATGACAGCAGCAGGCTTGGTGATCATCTACACCTTCCCCTACCTGACAACTAAGATCCCATCACCACTGGTCTGCATCTTGGTTCTGACGGCGGTTTCAATGGCACTTGGACTGGATATTCGCACGGTAGGTGATATGGGTGAACTGCCTGATACTCTGCCTATTTTCCTTTGGCCAGACGTACCTCTGACATTAGAAACTCTGTGGATCATTCTCCCTTACTCACTACCTCTAGCCGTTGTCGGCCTTTTGGAGTCACTGATGACGGCAACCATCGTCGATGATCTAACCGATACCTCAAGTGATAAGAACCGTGAGTGTAAAGGTCAGGGACTTGCTAATATCGGTGCAGGCCTATTCGGCGGTATGGCAGGCTGCGCAATGATTGGGCAGTCAGTGATTAACGTAAAGTCAGGCGGTAGAACTCGCCTATCAACACTGATCGCTGGTGTAGTTTTGCTGATACTGGTCGTTTTTTTAGATGAGTGGGTCTCTCAGATTCCGATGGCGGCACTAGTGGCTGTCATGATCATGGTCTCTATTGGCACCTTCTCTTGGGAGTCGATCTTTAACTTACGCAAACACCCAATGTCGACCAATATCGTTATGTTAACAACCGTCGCTGTCGTTGTTGCTACCCACAACCTGGCCTATGGTGTTTTCGCCGGTGTGCTGTTAGCGGCACTGTTCTTTGCCAATAAAATCGGTCAGTTCCTCTACATTGGAAAAGAGGAAGGCGAAGGTGAAAACCACCGTGTCTATCGAGTTGTCGGCCAGGTGTTCTTCAGCTCAAGTGATAAGTTCACTGCGGCGTTTGATTTCAAAGAGGATACCGATCGTGTCACTATCGATCTGTCACGCGCACACTTCTGGGATCTAACTGCAGTGGGTGCACTGGATAAGGTGATTCTTAAATTCCGTCGCGAAGGCATCACGGTTGATACCGTTGGCTTGAACGAGGCGAGCGCTACCATCGTGGACAAGTTCGCTGTACATGACAAACCTGATCAGATCGATGAGCTGATGGGGCACTAAGGAGTATTTATGACTCAAGTTGTAGCCTGTATTGATGGCATCGGTGAACGTTCTGAAGCAGTGTGTGACACTGCTGCTTGGGCGAGCCGAGTTCTACAAGCACCGCTCAAGCTACTGCACGTTCTAGATAAACGTGAGTTCCCGACAGAAGAGAAGAGTCAACTCAGCGGGACGATCGGGCTCGGCGCCCGAGAGTCTCTGCTTGAAGAGCTAGCCTCCCTCGATGAACAGCGTGGACGCATTGCCCGTGAGCAAGGACGTCTTATGTTGAATGCAGCCCTTGAAAGAGCCAATCAAGACTGTGCCTTCGAACCATCCACCTCACAACGCCATGGCGATCTGCAGCAGACTCTTGAAGAGGAGCAATCAGATACTCGTTTACTCGTGTTAGGCAAAGGGACTCATGGCGATGCGATGGGGGTTCATATTGAACCGATCATTCGTGCACTGCATCGGCCTATTTTGATTACAGATACAGCACTGGTTGAACCCAAGCGTTTCATGATCGCTTACGATGGCAGTAAAACCGCTCGTAAAGCACTGGATATGGTCGCTAAAAGCCCACTGTTAAAAGAGGCTGAGTGTGAACTGTTAATGGTAGGGCCTGCGACATTCGACTTTAAACAAGAGCTTGAGATCGCTGAAAAGGTTTTAGTGGACGCTGGCTTTAATGTGAATGCCACATTAGCCGCGGGTGAAGCTGAAGAGGTGATTCTAGATCATGAATCTAAAACAGATTCTGAACTGCTGGTAATGGGCGCCTACGGCCACTCGAGAATTCGCCAGATGCTGGTTGGCAGTACCACCACCTCACTTCTAAGAAGAACTCCGACACCTGTCTTACTCCTTAGATAATCATAACGCCAGGTAGTCCTTTACTACCTGGTGGTTATTGATCGCAATTAAAGTATGTTCAAAGACTCTAATAGGGCTTCAACCAGACCGATCAGCGCCAGTCCAATAAAGAGTCCCGTTATCCGTTTAATCGACTCCTCACTAAAGCGTGAAAATAGCTTAGACGCCAGCGGCAAAGAGACCACGCACCCCACCATTAAAGAGGCTACAAGTGCATAGTCCATGACACCGCGGCTACCAAAGGTGACTGAGACAGCCAGCGAAAGAATCAATCCAACGGGAATCGACGTAGCCACAGCGGACTTCACTGAGAGACCACCCGATGAAGAGAGTGCTGGGACCACTAGAACACCGCCTCCCACACCTGTCAGACCCATCAAAAAACCCGTAATACCACTGAGCCAAGACAAACTGAGACGGCTTAAATACTCTTTAATCCGTTTAGTAAAAATCGAAGCGAGTGACAGCACGCCGGCAAGAAGTACAAGCAGCATTAGCACTCGGTCCACTGTCACTCGCATCTCTGGATTAGAGACAAGCGTCAGGCTTAAAGCACTGAGGATTGTAACGGGCAAGCAGAGGTAGAGAAACTTTCGCCCAACCATCCAGTTAACACCGCCCTGTTTAGCATGACCTACCGTCATCAGAGCCTTCGCTAGGAAGGCAAAGAAGGATCCACTGGCAACCGCCAAGGTCGGATCTAGGTTAAATAGGACAATCAGCGAAGGAACCACCAAGACTCCAGCCCCAACACCCGATAAAAAGATCAGCATTGAGAAAAAGAATCCTGCCACAATCGCATAAGGATCCAGGCTACTGAGTAGAGTGAGTTCCATCACTTTTCCTTAAATAAAAAACCGCAGCTTATCGCTGCGGCATGTCTGCTCGACCATAACCTAAACTAACGGAAGCATCCTCTGGGATTTGCGGAATTGTATCATTCCACTCCAACCAAACTTGACGCATCTCAGCCAGTTTATCAGGGTAATTCTTTGCCTGGTTTGCACGTTCACGTGCATCGTTAACGACATTGAAGAGATATTCGTGTTCATCAACTTTCAGGTATTTCCAGTCACCCATACGGTAGGCACGCTGATCACGGTGATTCATACGCCAGAAGAGAGGTCGTTCAAAAGTCTCAACTTGACCCGTTAGAACAGGTGTCAAATCTACACCATCCGTTGCATAGCTGGGATCAGCTTCACCGCCCCCAATTCTCATCAGAGTGTATGACCAATCCATTGTCATGCAGTGCTGAGCCGTTTTCTGGCCAGGCTGAATACCTTTAGGCCAACGAACCACCCAAGGGACTCGAATGCCACCCTCTGTAAGATCCATTTTACCGCCAACCAGAGGCCAGTTATCAGAGAAGCGTTCACCACCGTTGTCGCTGGTAAAGACGATCAAGGTATCCTCTGTAAGCCCCTGCTCTTCAAGCGCAGCCA
>CATEEE010000036.1 GCA_949499045.1 Marinobacterium sp. xm-d-530
ACCGATGCGATCTTACGCTCACGGAAGTAAGCCGCTGTCTCATCGGGTGATGGCATCATGTTGTGGCCAGCTGGGTTCTTGAAGTACTTCGCAAAGGCTTCTTGGAACTCAAAGTAGCCATCGTCACGATCACAAGAGCACGGCTCTTCAGCGTGAGTGTGGAAGTCGATGGCGACGATTTCGTCTAGATTAATCATGATCTATCCCCTTAAAGTGAGATTACGTGGTCTTCAGGAGACTCAACGTATAGTGATTCCATTATATCAGCACGGCGAGCCATGACAGCACGCTGGTTGATTGAACCTTTGTCAGTAATCTCGTTACCGTCGATCGATGGCAATTCAGACAGAATGGTGATGCGTTTGACGCGTGTTGAACTGCCGGTGCTCGTTCCAGCCATCTGCTCAAGACGTTCTGCCATTACCTCTTTGACGTGTGGCTGGGTAGCCAGTGTCTCGTTATCCATCTCTTTGCCATCGGGAACCAGTGCCTGAAGATGAGCCCAATCCGGGAAGATCATCGCTGCGATGTAACCACGGTCACGCCCACAAATGACCGCATCTTGCACGTAAGGTGCAAAGTGGTGAATCAATGATGCACGCAGTGTACCCACGCTGACCCAAGTGCCGGTGTCGAGTTTGAAGTCTTCAGAGACACGACCATCAAAAAGAAGGCCACGGTTCGGTTCGTTCTCGTCGATCCACTTAACCGCATCACCTAGACAGTAATAACCCTCTTCATCAAACGCTTTCTTAGTCTGCTCTTCGTTACGCCAGTATCCCGGTGTAATAGTGACAGCGTGCACTCGAATCTCGGTTTTATCGCCATTGGGGAGGAGCTTAAGTTTGATACCAGGCGCTGGGCTGCCGACCACACCTGATGCTGACTCTTCAACCGATGCGAAGAGGACAGATGGTGCTGTTTCAGTCGCGCCAAGGCCAGTCACCATGGGTACTTTTTTGCCAGTGTGTTCTACAGAAAGCTCATCAAGCTGATCCCAAACGTGCTGTGCTAAGCCTGCACCAGCGAAGAAGAACATCTTCAGGTTTTTGAACAGCGATTTAGCAATCTCCGGGTGTGCCTTAAGTTCTTTCGCCATCAACTCGTAGCCTTTCGGTACGTTGAAGTAGATGGTGGGTGAAATCTCTTTAAGGTTCTCCATGGTGTGGTGAATCATCTTCGGGACGGGTTTGCCTTCATCAATGTAGAAGGTGCCGCCGTTATAGACCGCCATACCGATGTTCTGGTTTCCACCAAAGGTGTGGTTCCATGGAAGCCAATCAAGAATGACTGGCTTCTCGTCTTTAAGGAAAGCGTAGACAGAACGCACCATCTCTTGGTTGGCACAGATCATCTGCTGGGTGTTGATGACCGCTTTCGGCATGCCGGTTGAACCCGAAGTCCATAGGAACTTAGCGATGGCATCACCCGCTAGTGCGTCATGCACTGCGTCTGCTTCAGCTGATACCCTGTAACTAATCGCGTCGGCTAGGTTGCTAACGGCGTAGCTTAAACCGTCCGTTGCATGGTCTGCTGAGCAGGTTAGTACTGGTGCTTTACCGGTGTTAACCGCGTCAATGGCATCACGGTATGGGCCCAGGTTGTCAGTGAAGATCAAACCTGGAGTCAGTGTGTCAAAGACGTGGCGAAGTTTGCCGTAGTCGCTTGAGATCAGCGAGTAGGCTGTTGAGATGGGCGAGAAAGGCACGCCAATGTACATAGAGGCTAGGGCAACCAGTAGGTGCTCTGTTGAATTACCTGACAGGATCACAACGGGACGATCGTTGCTTAGGTTCTGAGTCATCATCCAGCTCGCGATAGAGCGAACGCGCTCAAGAGTCTGCGCAAAGGTAAGGGATTCCCATTCACCGCTCTCGCCGCGCTGGCTGATCAATACAGTGTCTGGTGTCTCGTTAGCCCAGTGCACCAGTTTATCGGTCAATTTGACGGGGTAGTCACCCAGAGGCTCTGCACTGGTGACGTATTGTACGCCGTCCGCAGCGTTCTCAATGGTTACGCCGAAGTCGTTGATGTTTACTGAGTGAAATTCTGCAGTCATTTTTATCTCCTGATGCTTAATGCATCTAAGCGTTAGGCATCAAATTTGTAATCAGCAATTCCGTCAGCCGCGGAATTGAAGTTAGCCACTTTTGCATACACCTGAGGTAGCTGGTGTGCGTTGTAGAACTTGGCTAGTGCAATCATGTTGCCAAAGAACTCTGGATCGTTGCTCTGTTGAACTGTCGCTTTCAGTGCAATATCACCAAGTTGCCATGCCGTTAGCAGGAAGCCTAGTGCATCCAGTATCGGTACCGCACCGGCATTCAGTTGCAGTAGATCAGCCTCTTCAGCAAGCAGGGCAGGGATCGAATCACGAACCGCTGCGGCCGCTGCAGACAGATCCTGACCCAGTTTTTCAAGCTCTGCATTGGCACCCAGCTCAGCTGCAACCGCATCGATCTCTTCAAGTAGCTGAGTCAGTGCTGCGCCCTTGTCCATTCGAATCTTGCGGAACAGCAAGTCGCTGCCTTGAACGCCCGTCGTCCCTTCGTAAATGGTTGTGATGCGAGCATCACGCATGTACTGTGCGACGCCCGTCTCTTCGACAAAGCCCATGCCACCAAATACCTGAATGCCCGTTCCAGTCATAGTGTTAGCCTGTTCAGTGGCGAACGCTTTAAAGATAGGAGTGAGTAGGGCAATACGAGACTCAGCGGCGGCTTTTTCAGCTTCGTCAGTCGAGTGCTCTGACTTATCGAATAGGGCTGCGATGAGGTAGCCTAAAGCACGCTGGCCTGTTGCAAATGACTTCATCGTCATCAACATGCGGGCAACATCGGGGTGTTGTGCAATAGGGACACGGCGCTCGCCTGTTGCGTAGTGACGACCCTGTGGTCGCTCAAGTGCGTATTCAGTCGCTTGCTGATAAGCGATCTGGCTCAGGGCAACGCCTTGAACACCAACCGATAGTCGTGCTTCGTTCATCAGAATGAACATCGCCATCAAGCCTTTGTTTTCTGGGCCGACCAGTTCACCGAAACAGTTGTCGTTGTCACCGTAGCTCATTGAGCAGGTTGGACTACCATGCAGGCCAGTTTTGTGCTCGATGCCCGTACAGACAACGTCGTTAAATTCGCCGAGTGAGCCATCATCGTTGATGCGGTGTGTGGGTACCGCGAATAGCGAGATCCCACGGCTACCCTCTGGTGCGTCCGGTGTGCGAGCAAGAACAAAGTGGACCTTGTTCTCAGTCATGTCGTGCTCACCGTAGGTGATGTAGATCTTCTGACCTTTAATCAGGTATTGGCTGTTATCCTGTGGAATGGCTTTAGTTTTTAGCTCACCCAAGTCGGTACCTGCGCCCGGTTCAGTCAGTGCCATTGCAGCTGTCCATTCGCCGGTGATGAACTTTTCGATATAGCGATCTTTCTGCTCTTGCGTACCGAACTTCATCAGGATTTCACTACAGCCTTGAATGACTGCGTGGAACATCACAAAGGATAGGTTGGCACTGTGCCACATTTCGTTAACAGGTTGTGCGATGAATTTAGGTAGCTCTTGACCACCAAAATCCATTGGAAGGGCTAACCCCATCCAGCCATCTTGTGCGAACTGATCGAAAGCCTGTTTCCAACCGGTTGGTGTGAACACTTTACCGTCTTCAAAACGACAGCCTTCGTTATCACCAACCGCGTTCATTGGTGATAGTGATTTGCCGGCCAATTCACTGGCTGCTTCTAGAATCGCTGCCACGGTATCGGCATCAAAATCGGCAAGCGCTTCATTGGTGTTCAGACCGGTTTTCTCAACGGCGTTCTGAACAAGGAATTGCATCTCTTTTAGCGGAGCTTGATAGTCACTCATCGTTAACTTCCCTCGGCTTAATGATTATTTAGCGGCCATTCGGATCGCGCCATCGAGGCGGATCACTTCACCGTTCAACATCTGATTTTCGATGATCTGCTGTGCCAGCATGGCAAACTCATCTGGGTTACCTAAACGAGATGGGAAAGGTACTGATGCACCCAGTGCTGCCTGAACCTCATCTGGCAATTCATCCATCAATGGCGTGCGGAATAGGCCAGGGGCAACGGTCATGATGCGGATGCCCAGCTTGGCCAACTCGCGTGCTAAAGGCAGTGTCATTGCAGCAACGCCTGCCTTAGACGCTGAGTAAGCAGCCTGACCAATCTGGCCATCAAAGGCTGCAACCGATGCGGTATTAACGATAACGCCGCGCTCACCTGATTCGCCTGGTTCGTTTGTCTGCATCACATTAGCAGTGAGGCGTGCAATATTGAACGTACCGATGAGGTTGATGTTAACGATGCGTTGGAAGCTAGCAAGATCGTGTGGTCCATCACGACCTACTAGTCGCTTAGCACCGCCAACACCGGCACAGTGTACAACGCCTGACAGTGCACCAAAATTTGCGGTTGCCGCTTCGATACAGGCGTTCACTGACTCTTCATCAGAGACGTCGGTTTTACAAAACATTGCCGAGTCGCCTAGATCAGCTGCAACTCGATTGCCACCCGCTTCGTTGATATCGGCGATACATACATTGCCACCCATCGCGCTTAAGCGGCGCGCAACGGCTTCACCAAGACCAGAACCTGCTCCAGTGACCAGAAATAGCTTATCTGCAATCTGCATAGTGAACTCCTACCGTTTACTGCTGTGGCTGTTTTTTACGGTTTAGGAATTTCTCTAGACGAGCGACCACGTCAGGGTGAGTCTGTGTGATACCACATAGAAGAGACTCAGTGTACATGCCATCGTCGTGAGACATGCTGTCGATATGGCGAAGACCAGTCGTCATTGCCCAGTTTGAGTAAGGTGAGTTAGTGGCAATGTGCGCTGCAAGCTCTTTTGCCTTCTCAAGTGACTGGCCGTTTTCTACAACGTAGTGAGAAAGGCCTAGACGGTAACCCTCTTCAGAATCGACATCACGACCCGTTAGCATCATCTCGGTCATACGACCTGCACCGATAACACGAGCGACGTTTCGCGATGCACCACCCCCCACGAAGATGCCGTGGCGGCCTTCTGGTAGACGGTAGTAGGTGCCTTTTTCAGAGACGCGAACGTGTGCACAGGTTGCTAGCTCAAGACCGCCACCGATGACAGCGCCCTGCATAGCGGCAATAACGGGAAGGCCTGAGTTTTGAATGTGACCGAAGGTGCGGTGCCACATGTTTGAGTGCTTAACCACATCAAGACCCTGGCGTGCTTTGTGCTCTGCAAGGTCTAGACCCGAACAGAACTCTGGGCCAGCGCCTGAGAAAATCACAACACGTACATCTTCAGGCATAGTGATGAATACCTGTTCGATCTCTAGACACAGTTCGTCATTGATTGCGTTTTTCTTCTCTGGACGGTTTAGGTGTAGGTGACCGATGCCGTCTTCAACAGTGAACTGGATGTAAGTGTAGTCGCTCATAATAAACCTCTTTGTGTTTGGGTGCAGTCATGCACAGTATTCATTCATTATTTGTTTATCATATAAACAATTAAGGAGTTCAGCAATATGCTTTGGTCTAAAACTGTTGTGTAACTAAACAATTTTAATTTCAGTACAAAGTGTGTTTACAATAACCCCATATGATTAAGTGATATTTGCAGCTTTATTAGAGGTAAGTTTAGAGAATGTCGGGTCGTTCAAAGCGCAAAAATGAGATAGAAGTGGATCTTGGTCTTCTGGGTAGTTCCCTGGGTTACCACCTGCGTCGTGCTCAGCTTGCTGCCTTTAATGGTTTTTCCAAAGGGTGTGCTGAGTTAGGCATTAGCCCGGGTCTTTTTGCTGTGCTGGAGATTGTTTACCGCAACCCGGGTCTGACGCAGACCGCCGTCGCTAATACATTGGGTACCGATCGTTCGGCTATGGTCGCTGCGATTGATAAACTGGAAAAAATGAATCTGCTAGAGCGTTGTGCGGCCGAGAATGACCGACGTTCTTATGCCCTAAAAATGACTGAGCATGGTAATGAGTGGTACCAAGCGGCTGAGCAGAAGGTAAAGGCAAACGAAGAGGCCTTCTATGAACCTTTGCAGGCGTCAGAACGCGAACTACTGGTCGATATGCTGACTCGTCTATCGAGCCGAGCTGAGGCTTAATTCCAACATGGCTGTCTCGACCAGCATTAACCCCATCCCACAGTTTGGACTCTATGGTGAATCCAATATTGATGACCCGGTGTTTGTGCATGTTGAGAACATCGCAAGCCGCAGCCGTGACAATGGTTGGTCGATTCAGCCGCACCGTCACGGGCGAATGTTCCAAATCATTTTTGTCTTTGATGGCGCGGCTGAAGTGACCATCGATGATCAAAAACAGTCTCTTACAGGTCCCTTTGCTATCTCACTGCCTGCCGGTGTTGTGCATGGATTTAGATTCTCACCTGAAACCGAAGGTGTCGTGCTGACACTGGCAGAGCCCCTTTTAACCAACGAATCCTATGAGCGCTGTGAACCCTATTTTGGCTCTCTATTTGCCGGCGCATCGGTGATCTCTTTGGTGGGTCAGGAACGCATCGTTAATGAGATTCAGGGTTACTTGGGCATGATCGAGCGGGAGCTTGCCTCTGTTGAGATGGGGCATTCATTGGTCTCTGAGTGGTTGGCCCGAGCGACGCTGATGCAACTGCGTCGACTACTGGTTGCTGATACCGAGAGCACACCCTCACTTCAAGCGGCCAAACCGGTGATTCGTTACCGTAAATTGATCGAACAACATCTGTTTGAACACCTTTCAGTCGAACAGTACGCTTCATTTATCGGTATTTCAGCCGATCATCTCAACCGCCTCTGTAAACAGGAGGTGGGTAAAACCGCGAAAGCGATGGTTCAAGAGCGTCTCCTTTTGGAAGCCAAGCGTCGTCTGGTGTTCACACGTGGTAGTGTCGAAGAGTTAGCCTTTGATTTGGGCTTTAAAGACCCGGCCTACTTCTCGCGTTTCTTCAAGAAGTTAACGGATCAAACTCCTGCGGCTTACCGTAGTGCTCATAATTACGATTCAAACTGAGATCGGAAAAGTACTATTAATGATCGTTATTGGTCCTGTTTGGTGTAGGGTCAGAGGTTCATTATGTTCTTAAGATTTTGAACAATCATGAGAGCAGAATAATGAAAACATTGAAGACTCAAGTAGCGATTATCGGTGGTGGCCCTTCAGGCCTTTTGTTGGGTCAGCTTCTTCATAAATACGGTATTGAAAACGTCATTCTCGAGCGTGTGACCGGTGATTACGTTTTAGGACGTATTCGTGCCGGGATTTTAGAACAGGGCTTTGCAGATCTGGTTCGTGAGGCCGGTGTCGAGCAACGTATGGAGACAGAAGGTCACGTTCATGAAGGTGTTCTCTTCTCTGTAAACGGTAAAGAGACCCGCGTGGACCTTAAAAAGTTGACGGGTGGTGACGAAGTGGTCTGTTACGGTCAGGTTGAAATCACCCAAGACCTAATGGAGGCTCGCCAAGCCGCTAACCTACCTACCTATTACGAAGCATCGGATGTGCAGCCCCAAGATGTTAAAAGTGATGCGCCTTACGTTACCTTCACACAAGATGGTGAAGAGTACCGTCTTGAGTGTGATTACATTGCAGGTTGCGACGGTTTCCACGGTGTATCTCGCCAGACGATTCCATCGGACGTGCGTAAAGAGTTTGAACGCGTTTATCCCTTTGGCTGGTTGGGTCTTCTTGCTGATGTACCGCCATGCTCAGGGGAGTTAATTTACGCCAAGCATGAGCGTGGTTTTGCTTTAGCGTCTCAGCGCTCACCGACTCGTTCGCGTTACTACATCCAGGTACCTTTGACAGATAAGGTTGAGGATTGGTCAGATGAAGCGTTTTGGGAAGAAGTTAAACTACGTCTACCACCCGACGTGGCGGCTAATATGCAGACAGGACCGAGTATTGAAAAGAGCATTGCTCCCCTTCGTTCATTCGTCTGTGAACCCATGCAGTACGGCAATCTGTTCCTAGTGGGTGATGCAGCACATATCGTGCCACCAACAGGTGCTAAAGGGTTGAACCTAGCGGCCGGTGATGTTGCGACTCTGCTGAAAGTACTGCGTCGAGTCTACGAGCAGGGTGATAAAGAGTGTATCAACCAATACTCAGAGATCGCACTGCGCCGAGTATGGAATGCTGAACGCTTCAGTTGGTGGATGACCAGCATGCTGCATGAGTTTGGTGACGAAGGTAATGACAGCGCCATGGATCCGCAAATGCGTGATCGATTTATGACCTCTGAGGTGAACTACTTTTTAGGCAGTGAAAATGGACGACGTGTCATTGCAGAGCAGTATGTTGGGCTTCCTTACGAAGATCTAGCGTAGTAACGTATCCATCAAATCAACGCCAGGCTGCTTGGTTGCAGTCTGGCGTTTTTGTTTCTACATCATGTTAAGAGCTTCAAGGAATGAAACGACTTTTTTCAATCGCACCTGAGTGGATTGTCCTATTCGCGGGCATCATCGCGGCGTTTCATGTTGGTAAACTGGCCCCAGCCATACCCGTGCTTCAGTCTGAAATGGGAATCTCTCTGGTAGAAGCGGGTCTATTACTCTCACTGGTTCAGTTAGTAGGAATGAGCAGTGGGGTGTTTTGGGGTTTCTCGATTGGACGCTTTGGCCTGCGACGCGCTGTATTAAACGGGTTGGCAATTCTCACAGTGTCTAGCTTTATTGCCGGCTTCTTCACCTCATCAACGCTCATGCTGATATCGCGAGCAGTGGAAGGGATGGGGTTTGTCTTGGTCGTTCTATCAGGGCCTGGGTTGATGCGGTCACTGGTTCCGGCAGAACATCTCAATATCCGCATGGGTTGGTGGGGTGCATTCATGGGTCTAGGTGCTGGCGGTGCTATGTTGCTCGGCCCGATTCTATTGGAGTATCTGCACTGGTCTTACTGGTGGTGGATCAGTGCACTGATGACCTTTTTAACTTTCTGGTGGGTAAAAGAGGTTATCCCTTCCTCTGTCGATGCTGACGCGAAAGCCAACGTTGATACAGGTTTATTGGCACATCTGTTTGAGAGTTTAGGTCAGGTGCTCCGTAAACCGGGTCCCTGGCTATTGGCGGTTATGTTTGCCGCCTACTCAGGGCAGTGGTTGGCTGTTATTGGTTTCTTGCCGACCATTTATACCGATGCCGGGATTTCAGGGTTGGCGGTCGCTATGTTAACGGCTCTGGTCGCAATTATTAATGCCGGTGGCAATGTGCTTGGAGGTCGTCTATTACATCTCGGTTGGCAACCCGAGCGGCTTTTGATGTGGGTATTTGCTCTGATGGGTGTGATGACTTGGGTGACCTATTCGCCCCTATTTGCTGGATTAGTTGGACTGCAGTTTGCGGCTGTACTGCTCTTTTCAGCCGTGGGAGGCATTATCCCGGCAATCCTATTTGCGCTAGCTGTCCATCGCGCTCCGAGAGCGGATCTCGTTCCTGTGACCATCGGTTGGGTACAGCAGATGTCTGCCTTTGGTCAGCTCAGTACACCCCCTCTGTTTGCTCTAGTCGCAACTTGGGTAGGGGGTTGGCACTTCACTTGGGTAATGACTGCTACTCTCTCGTTATTAGGTATTCTGTTGGCTTGGCGATTAAAACAGATTAGATAATCTGGTCATTGATTTAACTAATAAGACGCTCTAATATTTTGTTGTTATATTATAACAATTGCCCTTTGGGGATTTTATGAATAGGTTGATTAGATCGCTCGCTTTATCCATCTCCTCTAATGCATTGGCCATTCATTCTGCTCAAGCTGAAAGCCGTCACGCAGGTGCACATGTTCATGGAGTTAATCAGCTTCAAATCGTTCAGCAAGGTCGAGAACTGTCAGTGACCTTTAGTCTGCCTACTGAGCAACTTAGAGCAGTCCATGAGCAGCATGAAGAGCAAGACTATGATGAGCACGAACACGAACACGAATCCGCATCTCAGAGTCTCGCTCACGAGATCGGAGATCGATTAAAGGCTTTGAGAGAGTACCAACAGCTGTTTTCGGCGTCTGAAATTAATACGCAGTGTACACTGACGAATTACCACTTTGAGCTGCACTCTGTTGTGACGGGCAAAGATGATCCTCATGCAGGGCACAAAGATGCTATTCTCGAATATCAATTTAACTGCAGTGATGATCTAACGCTCAGTGCTATCGAAATCAATGCCTTTAAAGAGTTTGATGACCTTGAAAGAGTTGATTTTGAAGGCTTGATCGGTGGCGTTGGAGTCACAGCGAGCATCGTTCCAGATAACCCGCGGGTAGAACTTTGATACTGAGTTTTGATCAAGTAATACATCGATATTCTGGCAGTTCAGAGGCCATCGAGCTGCCTAGTTTTACCCTGTCACCAGGTGAAAAAATATTAGTCATAGGTCCCTCTGGCAGTGGTAAATCAACACTGCTCAACCTTGTTACCGGTGTTCAACCTTTGCAACAAGGGGATATAACCCTGCTAGAACATAGCTATGCAAACCTATCGGCCAGGCAGTTAGATTGCATACGAGCCGACCACATGGGCGTTATCTTTCAGGCACTCAATTTAATTCCCTATCTCAACGGTTTCGATAATGCTCAATTGGGTGTGCAGTTTTCGAATAAATCGAGAGAACAGGCTAATAAAAGCCGCCAAGAGATCTCTCGTATCGGACATCGATTGGGTTTGAGTGACGAGATCCTACAAAAGCCCGCACAGCATTTGAGCATCGGGCAGCAGCAACGTGTGGCTGTGATTAGAGCGCTACTGGGTAAACCTGAGCTCATTATTGCCGATGAACCAACCTCGGCCCTCGACGAATACTCTACTGACCGTTTTATGACTGAGTTAATGGAGTCATTGGATTCATCCAAACAAGCCGTTTTGATGGTCAGCCATAACCCAAGATTGACCTCATTCTTTGATCAGGTAGTGGAGTTAAAATCGTGATTAAGTTGGCTGTAGCCTCGCTTCGCGCCCGTTGGTTACCTGTGTTGTTGGTGCTGATTTCGCTCACAGCCTCGATGGTCATGCTACTCAGTGTTGACCGTATACAGACTGCGACTAAGAGTGGATTCAATCAGAGCATTAACGGTGTGGACCTCTTGGTTGGGCCGCGCAGTGGTGATATTGAACTGCTTTTATACACCGTGTTTCATATCGGCAAGCCCACGAATAACATAACCATGCAGACGATAGAGGCGTTATCTCAACGCAAAGATATCGATTGGGTTGTGCCGATTGCACTGGGTGACAGTCATCGTGGCTATCGAGTGGTTGCAACGACTAAAGAATACTTCGATAAGGTGAAATACGCCGTTGATAAGCCGCTCAGCTTTCGCGAAGGGAGTGAGTTTTCTGAATTAAATCAGGTCGTTTTGGGGCATCAAGTCGCTCTAGAACTAGGCTACAAAATAGGCTCGAAACTCTTTGTCACTCATGGCTCAGGGCAGCAGCTTGGACGCCAGCATGATGATTACCGGTTTGAGGTCTCTGGTATTTTAGAACCAACCGGAACCCCTATCGATAAGGGGCTGTTTGTCTCTTTAGAAGGGTACGAATTAATTCACCTAGGCTGGCAAAGCGGACGAAAAATATTCGGGTTGGATAAGGTTGATGTCAGCAGCATCCCATTAGATAAACTTAAACCAGACACGGTCACGGCGGCTTTTGTCGGTCTGAAATCGAAGGTCACTCTGTTTAGGGTTGCACGTTCTATCGCAGAATATCCTAACGAAGCACTGTCCGCACTGGTGCCGAGTATTGCACTGAGTGAACTCTGGTCGATTGTCGGTATGGTTGATCAAGTATTTAAACTGTTGAGTTGGCTTGTGATAGGCATAGCCATTATTGGTATGGTGACATTAACCCTCTCTACACTGGATGCACGAAACCGAGAGATGGCAATTTTAAGAGCCTGTGGAGCCTCCCCTCTGTTTGTCTCTGGTTTAGTGATGATAGAGTCACTGTTAGTCGGCTTGGCCGCAATCGCTTTTGCGGTTGGTTTCGTAACGCTCATTACGTATTTAGCACAAGATATTTTGTTGTCAGAGTTAGGCGTTCTGGCAGAGATAAGTTTGTTGAGCTCACAGGAAGCGGCAACACTGTTATTGATTTTAGGTGCTGGCTTGTTAAGCAGTTTGCTGCCGGCCGTGATGGTTTACAAACGTTCATTGAGTAACGGTTTGACAAGGTTATGATGAGAAAACTTAAACAATCTTTTCTGTTTTTTACTGGCGTTGTTCTATTGATGAGTACAGGGGCCTTTGCGGCCTCACCCAGTGATGCGGACTATGAGCGTTGGCAAGCTAATTGGGACTCTTTAGTGCCCATGGATGCTTACTCATTTATTCCGGATGAGATGACAGAAGAGATATGGGGTGATCCTCTGTTTAATCAGCAAGTTGAGAATGCCAGCAGGGCTCTGAATACCGCACTCAATGGCGCAAAAATCGATATTGCAGGCTTCATGGTTCCCATCAAATTCAACGGCGACAAAGTCTACCAGTTCTTGTTAGTGCCTGAAGCGGGTATGTGCATTCATGTGCCTCCACCACCGCTTAACCAGACCATACTTGTCGATATGGGTGACGGGTATACAAAGTTTCGAAACTTGTACGAGCCAGTGATTGTTACTGGCACGGTAAACGTGGGTGAGAACAGGGTGGATCTGCAAGCGAACGCTCAAGAAGAGCACACCAATCCCAATTACGTTCAGAGCACGTTCGAGAGCGCTGACAGTGGTTACACGCTAGTCGATGTTCAGGTTAAAACCCTTGAGTGGGAATAGTCCGATTTCTTAATCGATCACTTCAGTGTGTAACCGATCTTATGCAGGAACAGCATGCCTGCAACCATCACAACCAGTGCACCGATTAGAGCTCCTAGGTACGAGCCGGATAGATCGGCAACGTAACCAGCAAAGATCGGTGCAACGATCTGAGCAACCCCAAAACTGATGGTCAATTTGGCCATCGCTTTTGCTGGGTTGTAGGGGAATGCACGTCCGACAATGGCCAAAGTGAGGCTGACGATTCCAGCAAAGGTTCCACCCCAGCATGCCGCGGCTATAAAACTGGCTAAACTGTGGTCGGTTGTAAGCGGCAAGATGAACGAGAGGATCTGAATAATATAGGCTGACTGAAGGGCTTGAATCTGCCCAATACGGTTTGCAACCTTGTCCCAGATCAGTGCCGACGGTGCTGCAAAAAGCCCAACGATAACCCACACCCAACCGCCTTTACCGGCCAGTTGAGGTGTATTCTGCAAAATGTCGATAATGAACGTGGCGCTGATGACGTAACCCACACCGGCACAGAAATAGGTGGCGATCAGCAGGTTCATAAAGCGTGAATCGGGCTCTTCAATTGTATTTGAAGTACCGGCTTCGAACTTCGGTGGGTAGGGCATCCAGAACCAAGCAGGTATTAGAAAGACAGCTCCCATGATTGCAAGGTCCTGCCACTGTTGATCCCAGCTCAGATCAGCCGAGAACAGCGCGGTGATCAAACCGGTAAAGACTATCCCGACACCCATGCCGATGAAGTGGACCCCAAGTTGCGGTTTGAAACTGTTGGCACGCAACCAGTTGATAACCAACCCCGAAGCCAGCAGCAGTCCAGCGGTGCTAGAGATGCCCGATAGGAACCTAAGGATCGACCAAAGCAAGTGATCCTCAGTAAGGCCGGTACCATAAGTGGTGACCGTCGCTAGAATAAGATAAAACCGGTAGAGGTGAAACTTGACTGACAGCTCCTTGATGTTGGCCGCTAAGATGGCGCCCACTAGATAGCCGATGTAGTTGTAGGTCGCTAGCCAACCGCCTACCAATTTTGATAGATCCGTCTGTTCCAACATCTGTGGTAGCAGAGGCGTATAAGCGAAGCGAGCAATGCCAACCGTTAGGATCATTGAACAGATGCC